>JAFZSK010000036.1 GCA_017620915.1 Clostridia bacterium
CGTCAATTTCCGGTGCGGTCTCAGGCTCGACGGCATCGGCGACCGGAGCGGCAGCAGTTTCGGCGGCCGTTTCGGCAACAGTTTCAACGGTATTTTCGGCGGCAACGGCGGCGGTCGTCGCCTCGGCAGCAGCCCCCGCTGTATCGATAACTTCGGCAGCCGCGTCTTTGACATCGGGGTCTGTCCCCCGTTTAGAATTGCGGGTGAAATCCAGGCGCGTGTGGGAGATGTTTTCTCGCTTGCGGCGGAACTCTTCCAGCGCGGGTTTGACGTGTTTCTCGCGCTTACGCTCCGGGAACAGCGAGCTCACGACTTCACTGTCCGCCCGCACCATATCCGACGGTCCCTCCCCGTCCGGATCCGCGCCGAACAGTGTGTTCGTGCGGTCAATATTCCGCGAAATATGCGACCGGATCTCGCGGCTTTCTTCTTCGTCGATATCGGTTTCTTCCGCGTTCGTTTCCGCAGGATAGTTCTTTTTTGACAACGTGTACCGGTGTCTCCGGACCGGGCTGGGACGGCTTTCTTCTACGATCTTGTCCACAGCCTCCGTGATCCCCGCCGAGAACTCCGTGTCGCCGTCAATATCCGGCTGCTCAAACAGCAGCGTATCCGGGACCGGTACTGCCGGAGCCTCCGTTTCCGGTGCCGACGGGGCTTCTTTCGGGGCCGCCGGAGCCTCGATCGCTGCCGCCGGAGCCGCTGCTTCCGGACCCTCCGGTGCTGACATCGGGTCTGTCCCCGTGTTTAAAACGGGGTCTGTCCCTGTGTCAGTTTTTTCAGAGTCCGCAGTTGACACGGGGTCTGTCCCCTCGTTCAAATCGGGAGCAGTCTCCGGCGCGGCGGTCTCGGCAGCATCCGCGGCCGCTGACGCCGCCGCGTTGCGGCTGGCGTACTTTTTATAGATCATATCGTTTTTCTTGATAAATTCGCTGGTGTTTTCGCCGAGTTCGTCGTTGTCCGCACCGGCGAGCAAAACGCGGTCCGCACGGTTGAGCCGGCGCTCGCGGCTGTTGGAATTTTCGATAACGGGCTCGGCGGCGTTGACCGGCGCGGTGCCGGCATCGGGAGAAGCATCGATTATGGACTGCATATCCGAAGACAGTTTTTTGAGTCCCGGCGCCTGCGCCGCGGTGCGGCCGCGAACGGCAACATATTTAGGCTGTTTCGGGGCGGCATTGTCCGACGCGTCATCAGAGTCAATGCCCGAACGGCGCGAACCGGCGTGCGCCTCGATCGCGCGGCGGTCAACGTTATTGTCCCCGGCCTGCTTCAGCTGTTTTTCAGCCTTTTTAAGCCTGTATTTCTCCGTCAGCAACTCTATAGCAAAACCGATGCCGAAATACAGCACCAGCAGAATGATAAACGACAATATGAAAGAGTAATGGAGGACGACCTTCAGCAGCACCGCAAGTGCCGCTACCGCCAGCACCGCAATGCCGTGCGCTTTGATGAACCGGATAATATTATCTTTGAACATTACATTTTCCCCGTTTTGTCTTTAGTAAAAGCGAAGCCGGTGACACCACACTGAGGCGAAACGGACAATTTCCGTCCCGTCCCGGCTTTCTCTGTCCCTTATTATAACAACACAAAATAAAAAAGTAAAGTACTATATTGCCATCCGCGCGCGAATGTGGTAAAATCCAGTCACTGCTAATCTGGTAACAGAACGGAGGAATATCATGCTTAAGAAATTATCGTTTTTTGTTGCCGCCGTCATGATCGTCACGATGCTGTTCGCCGCCCTTCCCGCATTCGCGGAAGAAGAGGTGTTCGACTACGTGCGATTCACCGCCGAGGGCAATGACCCCTACGCCACCTTCGCGTTCAGCAACGAAGGCAACAACACCGAGATCGACCCCGACACCGTCACCTGGGCCGCGATCCGCTACCGGACCGGTTCCCAGTACGACAGCACCGGCGTCGAATATACCGGACAATTCTACATCTCCCCCGCGTCGGAACCCTGCATCCCGTTCAAATACAATTTTTCGGGCAACTGGGAGACCGTGATCGTAGACATGACGACAGTGAGCGAATCCACCTATCTGGACTCCAAATGGGACTACTACTCTTACTCAGACAAATCCCACATCAGATTTGACCCGCTGGAGCCCGACCGCGATTCCGAGGACACATCTCTGGATGATGAAAACGGCCAGGTCAACACGGGCGACTACATTGACGTCGCCTGGATCGCGTTCTTCGAGAAAGAAGAAGACGCTAAAGCGTACACCGGCAAAGAGGATACCCCCTATTGCATTCTGGACGTTGACAGCTTCCTGGGCATGACCAGCCAGTATCACATTTCCGTTGAAGCGTGGGACACCAGCGACGATCCCGCCGCTCCGACGGAAAAGCCCGCGGATCCCACTGAAGGCCCCAATGATCCCACCGAGCCGCCGGCCGCCGAATCCTCGCTGTGGTATCTGTATGATAAGGCCGAAGGTCCTTCCACCGGTTGGTGGATCCACCCCCTCGCGGAAGATGTAGGCGTCGATATCGAATTCACTTCTGACGTCTGGTTCAAAGGCATTGAGACTTATGTGTATGCCACCACCAACTTGGCCACTCCGATGACCATCTATCTGATGGACGCAAATGAAAATGTCGTGCTGGAACTCCCGTATGAATTTTTCGGTGACAATAATTACACCATTGACTTCGGCGACAAAGTATTCGCTCCCGGCGACTATGTACTTTCCTTTGTCAGCGGCGATGTTTCCGAGATCACATATGACAACTGGTTCGTGCTGGGCTCCGCTGCGGCGCTGGATGACGTTGACGTCGCCATCATGGGCGGCCTCACCAACGAAACCACCAAAGAAGCTCCGTACATCGCGCTGATCGTGGGCGAAGCCGACCCCAACGTAACGCCCGAACCCACCAAAGAGCCTACCGCCGCTCCTACGCAGGCGCCCACACCGGTGCCCACCGAAGAGCCCGCGAAGCCTACGGAAGCCGCAACTGAAAAAACCGCCGATAAGGACAACAAGGACAACACCGAAAAGAAGAACAACAAGTGGGTCCTGCCGGTCGTGGTATGAGGCGCGGTAATAGTTGCCGGCGTTGTGGCAGCGATCGTCATCGCTTCGGCTAAGAAGAAAAAGAAATAATGATGCCCGCAAAGCAAAGCTGAGCCGGATCAGGCAAAGCTGAGCTGTGCCAAATCTGCAGACAGCGCGGCCGTTCGTTTCGGGCGGCCGCATGTTTTTCATATAAACACTATGGATATACCAACCGGTGTCAACACCCATACCGACTCCCGCTTCCCCGCCCCCGCGCTGCATTATATCTGCGGTCCGGAGGACAATGGCGGCGTGCTGCTGAACGTGCTACGGGATAAACTGGGTATTTTCACCACGACACTGCGCCGGCTGAAAAGCGGAAACGGCATCTTCATGAACGGACAGCCGGTGCACGTGCGGGAAAAGCTGAAGGCCGGAGACCGGGTGGATATTGACCTCTCCGCCGCGGAGACGCCGTCGGAGATACCGCCGGAACCGCTCGAACTCGATGTAGTGTTTGAAAACGCCGGCGTGCTGGCGGTCAATAAGCCCGCAACCAGCGTTGTCCACCCCACCTGCTTCCACAGGGAGAACACTATTGCCGCCGGCATCGTCAATTATTACCGCGCGCACGGTATCAACGCCGGCATGCATTTTGTGAACCGGCTGGACCTGGGCACCTCCGGGCTGCTGCTCTGCGCCAAAGCGGGACTCATCCAGGAGCGGCTCAAACTGCAGGCGGAAACAGGTCAATACACGAAACTCTACCTGGGCGTACTGGACACCGCCCGCTTTTCTCAAAAAAACGCGCTTAAACGGGGTTTCCGCGGCCTTATTGAGGCGGGGATATCCCGGGATACCCGCAGCATCATAAAGCGCCGGATCGACCCTCAGGGCAAGCCAGCGGTCACTTTCTTTAAAATACTGGAGATCGACACCGCGGCGGACAAAGCGCTGGCGGCATTCTCGCTGGCCACCGGCCGCACGCATCAGATCCGGGTGCACCTGAGCGGGATCGGACTGCCGCTCACCGGCGATTCGCTTTACGCTCCGGACTGCGAAGGCGGCGATACGCATCAGCTGCTGCACCAGTATAAAACAAATTTCACCGACCCGCTGGATGGCGCGCCGGTGACGATCGAATGTCCGGTGATCAAAGAAATATCAGACGTTTTCCCCGCCGTGTTTCACGGAGGCCTGCTCGCCGGAGCGTACGCCGGCCTGATCGATGACATCAGTTCTCGCGCCGGCATCGACGTTGCTCTCCCCGACCACGTAGATGGGGCGCTTTTTGACCTCCATGTACGTCTTTGACAGGTATTGACCCAGTATCCCGATGCAGAACAGCTGGACGCCGCTCAGGAAGAAAATGATGCACATCGCGCTGGCCCAGCCGCCGACGGAGTTGTGCCAGATCAGCTGGCGGACGAACACGATTATCAATGCAATAAACGAAATGACGCAGAACACGAGTCCCAGTACTGAAGACACCGCAAGCGGCGTCGTGGAGAACGCCACCATGCCGTCGATGGAGTAGAACAACAGCTTGCGGAATGACCATTTGGTCTCTCCCGCCGCGCGTTCGATGTTTTCGTATTCCAGCCATTTGGTGCGGAAACCCACCCAGCTGAAGATGCCTTTGGAAAAGCGGTTGTATTCGCGCATGTTCAGGATGGCGTCCACCATCGGGCGTTTCATCAGCCGGAAGTCCCGGGCGCCGTCAACGATCTCCGTCTTGCTCATTTTGCGCATTATCTTGTAAAACATGCGGGCAAAAAATGACCGGATCTTCGGTTCGCCTTTGCGCGTAACGCGGCGCGAACCCACACAGTCATAAGGTTCTTCGTCCAGTATCCGGATCATTTCGGGTATCAGCGAAGTCGGGTCCTGCAGGTCCGCGTCCATGATGGCCACCATTGACCCCCGCGCCGCTTCTAGGCCCGCGAACATTGCCGCTTCTTTGCCGAAATTGCGGGAGAACGACACGTATCTGACGCGTTGGTCGCCGGCCAGAAGATCTTTGATGACGCCGAGCGTGTTGTCCGATGAGCCGTCGTCCACGAAAATAAACTCGAACTCGCAGTCGCGCGCGCGGCACTCCTCCGCCACCTCGCAGATCGCGGGATAGAACAGCGGCAGCACTTTCTCCTCGTTGTAGCACGGCACGATTATACTAACCAATCTCATCGTAAAACTTCCTCTCTCCCGGCTTCAGTCCGGTCCGTTCCAGCAGCGCTTCGAAATCGGCAGGCGGCGGACAACTGAAACTCATTTTCTCTCCGCTGACCGGATGGGTCAATATCAGCTTCCCCGCATGGAGCGCCTGCCCCGCCATGCCGCGCGTGTTGCGCAGCCCGTATACAGGATCCCCCGCCACGGGATGGCCGATATATCTCAGGTGTACCCGGATCTGGTGCGTGCGCCCCGTATCCAGGCTGAGGCGCAGCAGCGAGGTGCGGCTGCTCGCGTCCTCACACAGCACTTCGTATCGCGTGAGCGCTTCGCGGCCGCCTTTCACCACCGCCATTTTTTTGCGGTCTTTGGGCGAACGGCCGATCGGCGCGTTGATCTCCCCGGCTTCCGGCTTGACGAGCCCTTCCGCCACCGCCAGGTACAGCCGGTGCATCGCGCGGGTCTTCAGCTGCTCCGCCAGCGCCAGGTGCGAGCGGTCGTTCTTGGCCGCCGCGATCAGCCCGGTGGTATCTTTGTCTATGCGGTGCACGATGCCGGGCCGCACCACGCCGCCGATCTCCGAAAGGTCCTTGCAGTGGTACAGCAGCGCGTTCACGAGGGTGCCGGACAGATTGCCCGCCGCGGGATGCACCACCATGCCGCGGGGCTTGTTGATCACGATAATGTCGTTGTCTTCGTACACCACGTCCAGCGGAATGTTTTCGGGCGTCACGTCGTATTCTTCCGCGGGAGGCAGCGCCACCGTCACTTCCGCTCCGGCCTTAACCGGCGTGCGCGCTTTGGCAGGCTTGCCGTCCACCAGCACCGCGCCGTCGTCGATCAGTTTCTGTGCCCGGCTGCGGCTCACGATCTCTTCCGGGAACAACTCGGGCAACAGCGAATCCAGCCGTTTGGCGGCGTTGTTGACCACGGCGCTTATTATCACCGCGTCGTCGTCAATCATTGCCGCCCGCTCCATCGTCAGCCGCCGCGGCCTCAGTGCTCTTCACCGCCGCAGGCGCCTCCGCCGTGCCTTCTGCGGCAGGGTCGGTTGCGTCACTGCCGGCATGTTTTTTGCCGCCCGCCGTCCTGCCGGAACCGAACAGTTTGCCCGCCGGCGTACCGGGCCGGAAGATCGAATCGCCTTCCTTGCGTCCCGAGATCAGCACCGCCACGATCATCATAACGCAGCCGACGGTGATGCACGAGTCAGCCACGTTAAAATTCGGAAACTCATATTTGAAGATCCAGACGCGGATAAAATCGATCACGTAGCCGCGGGTGATGCGGTCGATCAGGTTGCCCACCGCGCCGGCGATCACCAGCATCAGCGAGATCTTGAAGAGCGGCTTGCGGCTCTGGAACAGCAGGAACGCCAGTACCGCGCAGGCCACCAGCGTCACCGCCGACAGGACGCCCGTATGCTCGCTCAGCATGCCCCAGGCGGCGCCCGTGTTGTGCACATGGGACAATTCCAGCAGCCGCGGTATCAGCACCTTGGAGTCCAGATAGGCGATCTTTTTATAGACCAGCTGTTTGGTGAGCTGATCCAGTCCGATTATGATCGCCGAGACGCCGATAAAAAGCAATATATCTATAAGCAGCGTATTCAGCAGCGTGTTGCCGCGCTTTCCGGGCGCGGTGCCGGTGGTCGTTTCAGCCATTGTCCACATCCCTCCGCCGGATCACACAAGATACCACGAAGCGGGATCCGGAAATACGTTCCACGCCTCGGTGCCGGCAGCTTCTTCAATACCCAGCCGCGCGGAATACAGCAGGCTGGAGCGGCGCACGTACAATCCGATAAACGGCAGCTCCTTTTCCAGCGTCCCGTACAGTTCGCCCAGTCCGGCACTGTACGATTCCGCGAAAGCCTCGCAGGAATCCGTGCCCGTACCCTGCTGGCGCCAGGTGCGTACCAGCGCGTTCGCCCGGCTGCGCAGCGCCTCGGTATCGTAGCCATTATAATCAAAAATGCTCCCGTTTGCAAACACGCGCCGCAGGTCCGGAGCCAGGCCAATGTTCAGCCGCATGAAGGTGTAATCATATTGGCCGGACAGGAATTTGGCCGTAAGTTCACCGCCCGCGGCCACGTCCACCACGCTCTTTATACCGATCGCTTTCAGCCGGCTTACCACGCTGTCACAGGCCTGGATCAGTTCCACGTCCTCGCTGTCCACCACGAAACAGAACGTGAGCGGCTCTTTTTTCTCGGTGTCGGTGCCTTTGTACCAGGCGGTGTTGCCGCCTTCGTGCGCGTAGCCTTCCTGCTTCAGGAGCTTCTCGATGGTGTCCTCCGCAAAAGTCGGCAGCTCCACATGCTTGCGGAAGACAGTGTTGTCCAGCCCGGGCCAGTCGTACGCTTTGCCTTTGCCGGAGACCGTGCGTTCGATCACGCGCTCCCGGTCGATGGCGCATTCCAGTACCCGCCGCATGTTCAGGCTGAGCGATTCCTGGCGCTTGGTGGCGGACTGAGTGATCTTCTGTTTGTCGCTGACCTGATACTCGATCTTTTTGCCGGTATACATGTACGGAACGATGCAGATCAGCGAATTGCTGTCGAATTGCCGCACGCTGTACCCCAGCTGTGAGCTGTATTTCACCGCCGCGTCGCCGAACAGCAGGATCAGGTCGCAGCCGGACAACGCCTTCTCCCCCGCGGTCTCGTAGAACTTAAGCACGACGGTGTCGATCGCGGCGGGACCGCCGCGGTAGTTTTCATTGCGGACGTACCGGAGTTCGTTGTCGCTTGAAGAACTCAGCCGGAACGGTCCGGTGCCCGCGGGATACGCGCTCGCGGTCTCATCGGCTTTCAGGATCGGGAAGAACAGTTTCCAGGGGAACAGGCCGTCCGCGGCTTTCAGGCGGAACTTTACGGTGTTGTCCTCCGCGGCGCAGGTGTCAACGCCCGCCACGCACTCGGAATACACGCTGTTACTGTTCCGGAGCGCTTCCACGGTCGCCGCCACATCGCGGGAGGTCAATTGCGTTCCGTCGCTGAACCGCACGTCCTGCCTCAGATAGATGGTCCAGTTGACCCCGTCCGGCGAGCTCCAGTCGGTGGCCAGCGCCGCTTCCGGCAGCATGGAATTGCCCAGTGCGATCAGCGGCTCGTACGCGAACGCGGAATAATATATCAGATCTTCGTTGGTGGTGGTTAGCGGGTTGAATTTGCGCGGACTGCCTCCGACCGCCACGGTCAGCGTGCCGCCGGTGGCCACGGCTTCCGGCGTAGGCGCGGGTGTCGTTTCCGGGATCTCGGGGACAACGGAATTCCGCGGCCGCACATAATCGTTGAAGCAGCCCGCCAGCAGCGCCGGCAGGAGCAGCAGCGTCAATAATATGCCCGCTATCCGGGCCGCGCCGGCTCTGCTCATAACGCGGTTCCTCTCCCGTTGTCGACCGCGGCCGCGCCGGGCTTGATGTAAATGAACGACGCCATGGCCCCCGAACGCGCGCCGTCCCGGCGGTGGGAGAAAAACCGGTCTTCCAGCGTATATGTGCACCGCGCGTCGTCCAGAATGTGCGTCTCCGTCACGCCCGCGTCTCTAAGCGCCAGCTTCACGAAGCCGCGCATATCCACATGCCATTTGGGGTCTCCGGGATCGCCGCAGGGCCCGTCGGTCAAAAACGCAAACGCTTCGCCCGCGCCGCCGAACGCCTTTTGGAACTCGTTCAGCACGTCCGCGCGCACTTCAAAACAGGTCTTTGAAATAGCCGGTCCGATGATCGCTTTTATATCCGCCGGATCGGAGCCGAACTCCGCGGTCATGCGCTCCACCGCCCGTGCCGCGATCTTCAGGCACGTGCCTTTCCAGCCCGAATGCACGGCGGCAATTGCGCACTTTACCGGATCCCACAGCAGCGCCGGCGTACAGTCCGCGTGGGTAGTTGACAACGTGATCCCCGCCTCGTCCGTGATCAGCCCGTCGAAGCCTCCCGCCGCTTCCGGCGGAAACGGCCGCGTCACTCCGCAGCCGCGCAGTTCCCGCGTGACGCGGAGAATATTGTCCCCGTGGAGCTGGGGCATCCGCGTGATCGATCCAAAAGGCACGCCGAGCTGCGCGGCGGCAATGCGGTGGTTCTCCAGCACGTTGTCCCGGGACTCCGGTTCGCGGGTAAAACTGAGATTCAGAGCGTTCTCGGGCTTTGGCGATACGCCCCCGGAACGCTCCGAAAACCCCGCGGTCACGCGGTCATCATGGAAAAAGTCGTAAACGATCATCGCTTATTATTCACTCGCACAGGCCCCTCAGCAGCGCGATCTCGCGGCCGTAGCCGTCCAGTTCGTTGGGCGTCTCCAGAAAAAACGGCAGCTCTTTCAGCGCCGGATGATTCACGATCCGCCGGAACGCCTCGATGCCTATATACCCTTCCCCGATCTTCTCGTGGCGGTCCTTGTGCCCCGCAAACGGATTTTTGGTATCGTTGATGTGTATCGCTTTGAGGCGCTCCAGTCCCAGCACCCGGTCGAATTCCGCCAGCACGCCGTCCAGATCGCCCACGATATCGTAACCGCCGTCAAACACATGGCACGTATCCAGGCACACGCCCAGTTTGTCTTTCAGTTCGCAGCCGTCAATGATCCGGCGCAGCTCCTCGAAGCGGCTGCCCACTTCGCTGCCTTTGCCCGCCATGGTCTCCAGCAGCACCGTAGTGGACTGCTCCGGCCGCAATATGCGGTTCAGCATGCTGGTTATAAGCTCGATGCCGGTGTCGATGCCCTGCCCCACGTGGCTGCCCGGGTGGAAATTGTACATGTTGCCCGGCGTGAACTCCATCCGGTGCAGGTCGTCCGCCATCGTGTTCTCAGTGAACTCCCGGACTTCCGGCCGGGCGGCGCAGGGATTCAGCGTGTACGGCGCGTGGGCAAGTATCTTGACGAACCCGTGCGCCTTCATGAATTCGAGCGCTTCCGCCGCATCGGCGGGGTCAATATCCTTCGCCGCTCCCCCGCGCGGATTGCGCGTGAAGAACTGGAAGGTGTTGGCCCCGATGGACGCGGCTTCCCGGCACATGTTCATATAGCCTTTGGAATTGGACAGATGGCAGCCTATATTGAGCATTTTAACAGTCCCTTTGCGCCAATTGCGCGGTCTACGCTTCGCCGGCCGCCGCGACCTGGGCGCCCGCCTCTTCGGCGGTATTCTGGTCTTTCAGCTCGCCTATGCGCTTCATGATGAATTTCTCTTTGTACAGGAAGAACAGCAGCGCGCCGATCAGGCAGGCACCGGTGGCAATGAACGCCACGGTCCGGTACTGCGAGGCGGCAACGACCGTCTCCTCGGCCTCGTTCCCCAGCTTGGACGCGGTCACGGAGGTGTAGATCAGCATCGACAGCGCCTGGCCCAGCTTCATCGCGAATGTGCGCGCCGCGAAGAACATGCCGGAGCGGTCTTCGCCGGTGCTGAGTGTATTGAGCTCGGACACGTCGGCCACGCACGCCTGCGGCAAAATTCCCAATATTGCCATCGGGATACCGGCCAGCACCGCAACGATTATTCCGAAAATGTGCACGCTGCCCACTTTAGCCGCGGAGGACAATGCCGTGATCAGGAACACCGCGGAATACGCAAAGAAACCGGTGATGATAATGTTCTTCTTGCCCAGTTTCGGAGCGAGGCGGTTGACCACGGGGTACAGGCTCAGGCTGACTACCGTCATGAGCACCGTGAGCAGGAACGTCTTGTCCGTGCTGATGCCCATCAGGTTGGTCTCGAAATCCGCCAGACCGGTCTGGAACAGCGTCACCGCGAAGAAGTAGATCACGTCGCTGTAAACGAAGCGGCGGAACTGCGCATCTTTAAACGTGGCGATCAGCGATTTGAACGCGGGCGTCTTGACGGGCTTGCTGTCAATATAATCGCGCTCTTTGATCAGGAACGCCGGGATGAGCATTGCCACCGCCGCGAGCGCACACATGATGCCGATGGCAAACCGCACGGAGTTTTCTTTGCCCACCGCGCCTTCCAGCAGCCCGGCCAGGTTGGGCATGAACGTGGCCACCGAAAAGCCCGCGATGTACGTGAACGAAATATATGTGGACACGTTGATCCGGTGCTCCTGCGTGTCGCCCAGTTCCGCGATCAGCGCGTTGTACGGTGTGCAGTAAATGGTCATGAACAGGTAGAAGAGCATCAGCAGCACAAAGATGATGACGTCGTTGGCCACTATGGACTTAGTGACCGGCAGCACGAATACCAGTGCAGTGACCAGTGCGAACGGTATGGCGATCGCTTTCATGAACGGGATGCGGCGGCCGCCTTTGTAATTGCTGCGGTCGGACCAGCTGGCAATCAGCGGGTCGGTGACGGCGTCAAATATCCGGCCCACCGCGGTGATGATGCCGAACAGCGTGATGCCCAGCAGCAGCGGATTCTGGGTCAGAAAGCCTTTGAAAATGGCGTTGGTGCTGCCTTCTTTGAGGTTGCCGGTGTACAGGTTGACCAGCCAGGTGGCAATAATACCGGACAGCAAACTCCAGCCGAACTGTCCGACGGCAAATATCCACAATAACTTATTGGTGATCGGTTTTTTCATGAGTTAAATAACGTCCTTTCACTTCTGCTCGACGTTGATCCGGGTCACGGTCACTTCGATCTCGGGCGTGCCGAATTTGGGATTGAACAATTTGGCAATATTCGTTTTGTACCAGTCTTTGATTTCTTCGGTGCTGAGTTCGCAGACTTCGCCCTGTGTTTTTACATTGATCGTAACGATTTGAGTTTCCATATTTAAACGTCCTCCTTTTGAGAATTATCGGTAATGTGGATTATAGCACGAAATGGGCTCAGCGGGCAAGAAACTATTTGAGCGTGTCGCATGTTTCCGAAAGCCACTCGGTATAATGATCATACGGGGTACGGGTCCACCAGTTTAATAGTTTATTTAAAGCTTCGATGTCTTCATCGATACCGGTACGGCCGTACTGTTCCGGATCGCGGTTGACCGTCACGATATGCTCATTATTATCTTTGAAATCGATCCGGTAAATACAGTTTCCGGTCCAGCTGCGGTGTGCCCAGAGCGTTGACCCCTCCATATACCAGAACCACTTGTCCTCCATAGCCTGCGGAATATTGCCGCGGCGGAGCGCAGCCATTTCCTCGGCGCTAAACGCCCGGTTGAGCACGAAGGTCTCGTGCTGTTCGGGCATAGGTTCGGTCTTCCAGTCGTTGCGGCGGGCAATGCGTGTTTCGGTGTTATTGTCCTCTGTCATATGTTTTTTCCCTTCAGATTTTGCAGCGCTTCAGCGTTGTTTCCCGTGATCATTTCGAGTGTTTTGCACGAATCGAGTTTCGCGCAGTCGCCGCAAGTACTGACGCCTCTGCCGGCGGCGCACCGGCGGATCGGGCAAAGGTGCGCACAGAAAGGTGTTTTGGCGCCGTCAACGCGGCAGCCGTCGCAGTTGATCATTTCGGGCGTGATCTCTACTTTGTTGAGTTCGCTCCATTCTTTGGCGACTTTGACGCGCAGCGCGTCGTCGTTATTGACCGTTGCGATCCGCGCTTCGCACTTTTCGCAGTCCAGGCCGCAGTATGCAATAAGTTGTTTCATGTTGGTCTCCTTATCTGCCATTAATACTTCCTTATGACCTTTTTATACCGCTCGAGCGGCAGGCCCAGCTCCGATTCATATCTGGTGTACACCGCCTTGACCTCGACCACCGTCTCGCCCTCGTAGCCCATGATCACGACTTTATCGCCGACTTCAACATCGGGGATATCGCACAGGTAATCGTAAGTTCTGCCGCCCGGCTGGAACGCAATGCTGACCAGCCGCAGGAGCTTGCCGTCGGGTTTGGTTTTGTTGGTGTTGTAGAACCGGTACTCATCGCACGCCATCCAGCCGATCTGATTGTCATCGTAGAAGAAATCGAACCGTTTTTCGGTGTCGTTCCATTCGCAGAAATCGTATTTAAAGAGCACGATAGGGCCGTCGGCAAAAGACGTCTTAAGTCCGTGCGCTTCCAGTTTGACGCCGGTGACCAGGCCGCAGTAATCGATCGGCGCGTAGGTCAATAAGACCGGCGCGGCATTCTTATTGCCCCTGCGCGGTTGGCGCGCCAGTGACACGACGGTCTTATCGTTGTCCTCACGCTTAAGGCAGGCGGACACACGGTATCCGTTCTCGGTCAATTGACGGAAGATCCGTGGTTTATCGGTTTTAATATACTCTTCAAAGAAGTTGGCAGGCAGTTCCGCCCTGGTCTCATCGAGCGCCTTGCGGATCCCGAGCATCACATTTGTGTCGCCGTAGAAATTGTTATGCTTAGCGCGCTGTTTGGCGGCAAAATCCGCCTGCAGGAAGTACTCGTACGCCCAGACCGGATCCGGAACAACACCTATCCCCTTTTGATACACGATGCCCATCCTCAGCGCGGCGTCCGCGAACGCACCATCCCGGCCTTCAAGGAACTGCTCGCGGCAGTCTTCGTACACCATTCCATAGAGCGACCGGGCGGTCCGCTCGCTCTTTTTGCACGCGTATCCGTGCCGGAACATATCCGCCAGTTTGTACAGGCCCTCGTGGAGCCCGTTGGCCGCGGCGATCGCGTACATTTCAAACGCTTTTTCGTACTCAGGCACGCCGCCGTTACATCTGCCGTAGTAATAGATATAACCCAGCGTATTGGCGTATGTCGGATCGTCGGTCAATTCATACAGTTTGAGCATGCAGTCGCGGGAAGCGCGCCAGTCGCAGGCGTATAACCGGTTGCCTCCGTAACACGCGTACCCTTTCAGCCTCAGCGCGTCCGTATCGTCCTGTGCACAGAGTTCTTCCGTAAACTTCCGGCACAATTCCAGTTCCGGTTCGCTTGCCTTTTTTACGACATCATCAGCGTTGAACAAGCCGATATAATACCGTTTTTGCGCATCCGTATACTCTCTTTCAAGAAACGGTTTATCTTTGTTGGCGCGGTACCGGTCGATCTCCTTGATCAGGTCCGGGACAATATCAAGCTCCGCAATATGCACGTCATCTGCCTCCCCGGTCCAGATGTTCTCCAGCCGATACCAGATATTGCTGAATATATCCGATTCCTCTTCCCGCAGACACCGGATCGGGCGGTCATGATCATCGTTATCAGGATCGTCGGCCGCGTCAATATCCGCGCCGTCTTCCTCCCCGTCGTCGTCCGCCAGTCCGCACGCCGCGTCAATGCCGAACGCCCGGTCGACCTGAGTCAGCGGGAAAAACCAGTTTTCGCCGAAATCGCCGACCGTGGGATCGGCGGCGAGCAGATTCGTAAGCGCGATACGCAGATCGTCCAGGGTAAACCGGTACGCCTCCGGGAACACCAGTTTGCCGTTTTCGACACCTGAGTCTTTTATCAGCTGATCAAATGTCAATTCATACCGGGCGATCGCCCGAATTTGTTCCAACGTCACAGCCGCGTTTGCTTCATCCATCTCAGTCATCCTCCCCGTCGCCGTCAGCCTCGGACATTATCTCATCAATCATATCCCGATATTCCTCCGCCGAAAGCAGATCGGCACAGCCCGCGGCCACGGCCGGCAGTTCGACGTCCTCCTGCGCCGCCCAGCCGCCCAGCGCCAGCAGCGTCCGGCAGTCGTCGACGTCGAGTTCGAACCGCTCCGCCAGCGCCAGATAGTCCAGCAAATGCTCTTCCCGGTCTTCGACCTCGGAGATCCCGGCGACCGGTCCTTCGTCCAGCAGCGCGCGGATTATCGCGCTGATGCCGTGAAATTCCGTTTCGGTGAGTTGACCCTTCAGCCGCTCGCCGACGCCGGCACTGTTCCAGACGGTCAATGCGGAATACGCCGCCATGACCGTGTTGTCAATACCGTTCAGCAGCAGCCATTCGCTGATCTCGGGCGTTGCCGGCTCCAGCCGTTCGACCGCGTGTATCCGGCCCCAGCCGCTCACTTTTTGGGCAAGTTCAAACACATCGGCATTTCCGTTGTCCCACTTCACCATATTCCAGACCGCGAACAGCGCAAACTCGTCGCTCAGGCCCAACCGGCGCACCACCTCTTTATCCGACTCGTCAAATATCAGCAGTTCCAGCATCGAGAGTCCGAATTTCACGCTTTCTTTGTCGGTCGAATTGCGGGTAATATAAATTGCGGACCAGTACAGATTTCCGGCGCTAAGCACCTTTTTATGTGTGAGGATATACTTTTGCAAGTCGTCAATTATACTTACCGCCCGGTACGTTTTTCCTAACTCGGCAAAAAGCGCATCCGCTTCGTCGGCGTTGCCATCCGAACTCGCTTTGATCGCCCGGATCATCCGTTTGTAGGCAGCCGCGTCCATGTCGGCCCGGCCCATGTGGTAGATGGCAATACCGTCCATCGCCCCGTCGGCAAAACTCATCCCGGCTTCGTTCTCATCCTGAGGCAGCGAGAAGCCGTCTTTCAGTCTGCCGTCAACGATGTTGTCCAGTATTAATTCGTAGAGTGATTTGGTCATTAAGTATCCTCCGTTTGCTTATCATATACTACCTGCCGCCATGCTCGTAATAATAATCCTCCGCGTCCGCGTACTCGAAGAAATCCTCCCAGTAATACTCGTAGAAATCCTCCGGGTGGGAAAACCCTTCCACGCTGGGTTCGGACGAGGAAGTCCCGGTTTTCGGCCTGCTCGAGCCGGTCTTCTTGTTGCGGTCGTCGCGTATTTCGACCACTTTGCCCTGCACACAGCGGGCGGAGTAAATGAGCTTGCCGTCTTTCAAAAAATAATATGTGTATGAATAATATGCCTTGCCGTCAACCATTGCGGTGCTTTCGTGCACGTAGTCGGAGGGTTGACCGAGCGACGTGTTGCGGATCTCCGATTCCGCCATCCCCACGAACGGCAACCCGAGCGCCAGCTTTCTGTCGTATTCGCGCTGCTCCCATTCGGTATAGGCGTCAAATTCGGTCTTGAGCTCGTTTTTGAAGTTGTCAACGCTTTTCTTCTGCGCGCGCGAAAGATGCTTAAAGGTCGCTTCGTTCAGCGTGTTGTAGGCGTCAACGTATTGTCCCCTGTCGTACTTGATATGCGCGTCGCAGAGGAGGCGGAGGGCGGCGGTGTCTTTGTAATTATTGTCCTCGATCTCCTTCAGCGTATAAATGGCTTCCCGGTACGCGCCGGCGGCGATCTGTCTTTCGGCTTTTTTATATGCGGCGGACAACCGGCAGGCTTTTACGACAGGGATGGTGATCAGGACGGCAACAAGGAAGCCGATGCTGACAACAAGGAGTATGTTTACTTTTTTAAACATGGCGCCGGACCTCCTGACATGACTGATCTGCTTGGGTGATAGTATACCATACGGGAGTAAGGAGTGCAATTCGGGCCTCTTCTGATGAGACAAGTTTTGTGGAAACCCGTGTTTTTGAAAAAGTAAGACAAATCAGTTCAAACGGGCGGTTTTGTCTTACATTCTCGCTCATTTTAGAGGCTTAAGGAGAGGTCAAGTAAGACAAAAACGCCCAAATGAACGGATATGTCTTATTTTGCTCTGCTAAATCTGCCGAAAAGTAAGACAATGCTCCTCAAACGGGTGAATTTGTCTTATAAATTGCAATCCATGGGGTGCTCAGACGGAGCCGGGTCCGGCTCTGCTCTTTACGGAGCAATCATGATAGGCCGAACCTCTTAATGATGACCTCTAAAACAGGAGCAGTGGGAGCCGGTAATTCGCGGTGTTGACCGCAATTCCATCTATTCAAGATTGCGGTCAACGCATCGAGCTAAAAAGATTGACCGCAATTCTTTTTTTACAAGATTGCAGTCAACGCATCGAGCAATAGTAATGACCGCAATTCCGTTCTTACAAAATTGCGGTTAATGATAAATCTAATGCTGCAATTTTTTAGAGATCACCTAGTCTGTCACCTTATTTTATAAGGAACCAAACTATTTGTTGAACTGGTGGGATTCGCCCACGCAAAATCTGCCCGGATTCTGAACTGTGCGGATTTTGCTTAAAGGGCCCTCCTCGCTGGACCATGCCACCGGCATGGTCCTACGCGCCTTTATGAACTTGTTTCTTAAGTACCGGGATGGCGCTAACGCTCGGTTCGAATCCCACCTGGGTCCATTGCCCGCGGTGCCGAGTCTTGTTCCATTCGCGCCGCGGGCGCCTCAAACCACAAACCGGAAAAGGTTTGAGGCATGAAAAAAGCAGCCGGTTGGCTGCTTTTTTCTTATGGACCTGGTGGGATTCGAACCCATGACCTCTGCGTTGCGAACGCAGCGCTCTCCCAACTGAGCTACAAGCCCGTCCGAGAGCGTATGATACAACATTTGAAGGGCGTTGTCAATCACTTTTTGCTCTCGTTACATTTTTTCTCCCGGTTATCGCTCAGCGACCCGCCAGCAAGGCTCCTGCGCCACCAAAGGCACCCGGGCGCCACCGCCGGCAGGCCCCCATCACGCTCTTCCGCGGGCGAATCCGTCTTCCAATCCATGAAGTCCAGCACCTGCTGGATCTCCGCCGGGTCGGTGATCATCGCGGGACGGTAGTTGTTGACCTCCGCCGTATACATGTAGCACGGGATCAGTTCGGAGTGCTTTGAAACCAGCTGGCCGTTATTGTCCACCGTCAGCGTCAGGTTGTAGATCAGCGAACGGTTCTCGGGCTTGCGGCTGCCGCCGTAGCAGAAGTTGCCCAGCGAATATACGATGTCCACGCCCTTATAGATCTCCCGCGGCTGCAGCACATGCGGATGCGCGCCCAGCACCACGTCGGCGCCGGCGTCCACCAGCCGCTTCGCCGCCTCACGCTTCCAGCTCTCGGGCTCGTGGATCTTCATTTTGCCGCCGTGGAAATACACGATCTGGAAATCCGACTTGGCCGATTCGGAGCGGATAAGTTCCTCGATGCCGTCGATCTCCCAGCGGTAGAACATGTTGACGCAGATCACCGAGATCTTGTAGCCGTTCTTCTCGAAATAGAACGCCTCGCTCCAGCCCGCGTACAGCAGGCCGGCCTCCTGCACCGCCTTCCTCGTATCCAGGGTGCCTTCCTCGCCGTAGTCGCCCAAGTGGTTGTTGGCCAGCGACACCGCGTCAACACCGCCCACCGTTAAGATTCGCGTATTCGCGGTCTTGCCGTAGTACCAGTACGGCGTGGCTTCTGTCTTCTCCACCGGCGTCAGATTGCGGTCAGTCAACACGCACTCCAGGTTCGCGATCGTCAGATCGTCCGCCTTGAAAAAGTCCGCCACTTCCGCCAGAAAATACGACGGATCTTCGCGGTTTGCGTATTCTTTAAAGCCGTTGCCGTTCTCCGCATCCTGGTTCTTGTACGACGCCAGCATGGTGTCGCCGACCACGTTGATCACGATGTCGAACGTGCTGCCGTCATCCGGCGTCGCGTACGGCTTGGGCTAGGGCGTTACCGGCGGGATATCGGTTGGTGCCGGGGTAG
>JAFZSK010000037.1 GCA_017620915.1 Clostridia bacterium
AGCGGAGGCCGCAATTCCTTCTTTCGTCAGTTGTGGCCTCCCAAACAGAGGTCGAGCGGAGGCCGCAATTCCTTCTTTCGTCAGTTGTGGCCTCCCAAACAGAGGTCGAGCGGAGGCCGCAATTCCTTCTTTCCCAAATTGTGGCCTCCCGAACGAGCCGCAGCGGAGGCCGCAATTCCTTCTTATGCCGATTGTGGCCTCCCGAACGAGAAAAACCGCATAAAATAAGGCGTTTCAGCCTCTGGTAGCCTGCCAGTAGAGCTCGGGAAATGGCGTGAACGGTAAACTCTACTACACGTAGATTGCAAATCCGGATCACCTGCGGTAATATCGCAGGCACAATCCACGAAAGGGGCAATTGAATATGAAACCGGAAATTTTCGATGCCGTGCACCGCAGGCTGACTTTTCTCAAAAGCTTGGCTGATTCAATTATTAAAATGCAGAAAAACGAGCCAGATGGCAGGCTCCGGATCACCAATAAAAAAGGCAAGGTCAGAATGTACCTTCGCGAAAACGAGTCAGATCGAACCGGCCGCTACATTCCGCAGAGTGAATACGAACTTGCGTGCCGGCTGGCGAAAAAGGGGTATCTCGGTAAAGCGTTGACGACGGTCAACGGCGAAATAGAGCATTTGAAAGAGTACATTGACGACTGCGCGGGCAATACGATCGAAGACCTGTTCGGAAAGCTGTCAACGCCCCGGCAGGAAATGTTCGAGCCCGTGATCGAAACCGACGAAAAGTTTGTTGACCGCTGGAAAAGTCAACAGTTCATTCAAAAACCATTCGGGGATGACACGATTTCATATAAATCTAAACGCGGCGAAAAGTTCAGATCAAAATCCGAGTTGCTCATCGCCGACGAGCTCTTTTACGCGAACATTCCCTATCGTTACGAGTGCAAAACGATGATCGGCGGTATTCCCGTGTATCCGGACTTTACAGTTCTGAACGTCGCGCGGCGAAGGGTCTATATCTGGGAGCACCTGGGTAAACTTGGTGACCAGGATTATGCGGACAATACTGCCGTCAAACTGAACAATTACCTGGCCAACGGTTACTACCCCGGGGTCAATCTTCTCATCACCTGGGAGACCTCCAGGACTCCAATCAAAATGGAGCTAGTGAGAGATATGATGGAAAGGTTTCTTTTGAATTGAAGCGGAACGGAGGACGAGCGGAGGCCGCAATTCCTTCTTTTGCCAATTGTGGCCTCCCGAACCAAACCGAATCGGGAGGCCACAACTGCTCCTCATCCTCACTTGCCTGTGTAATCGTAATAAATACTGACCCAGTAATTCTGCGTGGCCATGGTCTCAAGTTTTGACAGCGAGTCTGCCATTGGCATCAGGCCGAGGATCGCCTTGCCCGGCATCAGCGGGAACGCGCTGCGCATGTACTCCGCGGCTTCCGGCGGTACGTAACACGAGAAATACGCGGGGACCGATCGATCCTTGGCGGGAATACAGGCGGCAAAGTTTTTGCCGGATGTATTGACCACGCGCACGTTGTCCAGGAACAGCTCGACCGACAGCGTCAACAGCGCGGGCAGAGTGCCGCGGGCGCTGTTCAGCACGGATTGACCCGCCTCCGTCCACGCAAACAAAACGAACGCAGAAGCGGCGGCCGGGTCGGAAGTATTGGCGCGAATGCCGAAACAGTCAGTCGCCACCGCGGTACCGCTGTTAACACCATTCAACGACGTCAGCGGGAACGGAGCCACATTCCATTCATGCCCGTTTTTATCGAACTCGGCGGCAATGGCGCCGAGCTCGCTGAGCAGCGCCGCCCGGAACACTACAGGCGTACCTCTTTCGAAAGCAGTACTAACAGGATTGTCAAAGATCGAATACGGGTTAATATTATCAAAAACGTCCGCGGAGGGCAGTATGCAGCCTTCTATATAGCAGTCGACCAGATCGTACAGTTCCTGCACCGCCGCATTCCTGCCGAAACTAACTTTACATTTTTCAACATTTGCCCAGGATTTAATTGAACTTTCGGAGCTCACCTGCAGCAGCGACAATATAAGCGGCTCCGAATTGAATTCCAGCTGCGCGCCGATTTGATGGGAACTGGTCAAGTAACGGCAAACCTCACGGAATTCGCTGAAAGTCAAGCCATTATAAATTTTATCCGTGAAGTTCCTTGCTTCAGCTTCAACGACACTTTGATTGTAGATCAGCATGAACGGGTCGCAGTTGGTTCCCAGCGCGTACAAGACATTGTTCACCGTACAGGATTCGTACACGCCCGAATGGATATCATCCGCCCCGCCGGCAGCGTCCACAAGCGTATTGAGCGGAAGCAGCGTGTGATCAACATACGCATACTCAAACGTCTCCTCCCCCGGGAAGAATACTACGTCGGCATATTCCGGCGTACCGGCTTCCGCTTTCAGCGCTGCTCCGGCGCTGCTGACGATCCGCGTTTCCACGTTAACGTTCGGGAACAGCCCGCAAAACATCTGCACGTACTGTGCAAGCGCGTCACGGTCCGTCTGGCCGTACGCTTCCGGCACGCCGAGGACAATGCTGCCTTCTATCAGCGTTGACGGATCATCCGTCGGCAATTCTACAAGTTCCGTCGGTTCCGGCGAGCCCTCTTTACGCACCTCCTGCGCTTAAAAAAGACGAAATAACAACAGCGGTTATTTCATCACAGTTTGCAATCCAGCAGTTTCAGATTCTTGTTCTTGTCGGTTGCCCACTCGATGCCCCACTCGTTCTCGAACAGCAGCACTTTGGAACCGTCGCGGTCGGTGGCGCGGAGCGTTGACGACGTGAGCGTCAGGTCGTGGGGATCGATCGACTGATCCTCCAGCCAGCGCGCGTAATGATACGGCAGCTGCTGCATGCGGATCTCCACGCCGTACTCCCCTTTCAGCCGGTGCTCCAGCACCTCGAACTGCAGTACGCCCACCGCGCCGATGATCAGCGTCTCCACGCCGATGTCCAGCTGCTTGAACACCTGGATCGCACCTTCTTCGGAGAGCTGCTCGATGCCTTTCTGGAACTGCTTGCGCTTCATGGCGTCTGCATACTGCACCCGCGCGAAATGCTCCGACGGGAAGACGGGCATGCCTTCGAAACGGAGGTTCTGATCGTCAACGGAGAGCGTATCCCCGATACCCAAAAGCCCGGTGTCAAACAGCCCGATGATGTCGCCCGCGTACGCTTTGTCAATTATTGTCCGCTCCTGCGCCATGAACTGCGTCGGCTGCGTGAGCCGGATCTTCCGTCCGGTGCGCGTGTGCCACACTTCCATGCCCTTTTCGAAGCGGCCGGAGGTGATGCGCAGGAACGCGAGGCGGTCGCGGTGTGCGGGATTCATATTGGCCTGGATCTTGAATATAAAGCCGGAAAACGGCGTGCTTACAGGGTCAACGTGCTTGCCCCCCGCATCCTTCCCATGAGGGCACGGCGCCAGTTTGATGAAGTGCTCCAGGAACGTTTTCACACCGAAGTTGGTCATCGCGGAGCCGAAAAATATGGGCGTCTGCGCGCCGGCGAGCACGGCGTCAATATCCAGTTCGTCCCCCGCCATATCCAGCAGGTTGATCTCGTCCACCAGGCGGTCGTGGTAGTAGCTGCCTAATTGCCGCCTGAGTTCGGGGTCGTCAACTTCCCCCGTTATTGTCCGCGCCTGCTCCTGCCCGTGGTTGCCGCCTTCGTAGAGCTCCACGAGCCGCTCGCGCCGGTTGTACACGCCCTGAAAGTCGCCATCGGTGCCGATGGGCCAGTTCATGGCGTACGATTTGATGCCGAGCACGTCTTCGATCTCCTGCATGAGGTCGAAGGGGTTCTTGGCGGCGCGGTCCATTTTGTTGATAAAAGTGAAGATCGGGATACCGCGCATTTTACACACGTGGAACAGCTTGAGCGTCTGGGCCTCAACGCCCTTGGCGCCGTCGATCAGCATCACCGCGCTGTCCGCGGCCATGAGCGTGCGGTAGGTGTCTTCGGAGAAGTCCTGGTGGCCGGGGGTGTCAAGAATGTTGATGCAATACCCGTCGTACTCGAACTGCAGCACCGAGGAGGTGACGGAAATGCCGCGCTGTTTTTCGATGTCCATCCAGTCTGAGACCGCGTGTTTTGTGGCTTTGCGCGCTTTGACGGAGCCCGCGAGGCGGATCGCGCCGCCGTAAAGCAGCAGCTTTTCGGTCATGGTCGTTTTACCGGCGTCGGGGTGCGATATGATGGCAAATGTGCGCCGGCGGTCGACCTGGGCCGCAATGGCCTGATCCTTCGCCCGGTCAACCGGGTTCGCAGAGGCCGGTACTTCTATTTCATTTTCGTTTATTTCGGTCAATTTCTCGTTCTCGTCCTGCATTGTATCCTACATTCCTTTTGTGCTTTGGCGGTTTCTCCGGCCGCTCCGCGATTATAGCGGATTTTGCCCGGGATTTCAATAATAGGCTAAAACTGGCTCAACACCCGATTTCGCAGTAGAATTAAGCCGCACGGCCGACAGTGCTCGCTCATTTTCAAGTCACTGGCGCCTCCTCGAGTCTCGCGGTCGGCCTGCAATCAGACAAAATAAACAAAAACCCTTATTCGAACTGTTTTTTGTTTATCTCGGGCGCCTTCTCGAACCGCATCAGAAAGCAAAAGTAAACAAAAACACCTTGACTAATTGTATTTTGTTTATGAAAACGTCTGCCGAGGAGGGTTTTGTATAGGAAAATGAGCACGAAAGCCAGGATTTATAAACAAAAATGGTCAATGATATGAGTTTTTGTTTATTTTGACAGAAAATCCGCGTGAAAAATGGAAATGACAGATATTACCATCTTGCATTGTCATTACGATCACTTGAGTCGAGTCCCTTAAACAAATTCCCTTGCCACCCGTTCCCCCTTGGGATATAATCATACCAGCGACAAACTGAGCGAGGAGGCCATTAAAATGACTGAACGTATTGACCGCCGCCGGCTGCTGCTGGGGACGTATATTCTTGACACCTATGCGCGCACCGAGCGGCATGTGAAAGAGCTGAAGGAGTGCGAAATTGACCTTGTGGTCTGCCTGCGGGACCCGTCCCGGGAGCTGCTGGATCTGCTCCAGAAGTACGGCATCGGGTGCGTGCAGAGCGGCGTTGTCCCCGGCTGGTGGGGCGGCGACGGCAACAGCGCCGGCAAAATGAATGAGAAAAATCCCATATCAAAGTACGTGCAGGCGGCGGCAAGATTCATTGACCACCCCGCGGTATGGATGATCGACGTGGGCGACGAGCCCTCCGCACTGGATTTTGACCACTACGGCCGGATATGCGCCGAATCGGAGCGGTTGTTCCCGCACCAGCTCCCCTACCTGAATCTGTACCCCAACTACGCCTCCGTGGCTGAGAACACCGAAAGTCAGGTGACGAGCCAGCTGGGCACGCGCTCCTACGCCGAGCACATCGAAGAATACGTCAAAAAGATCGGCCTGCCCTACATCAGCTACGATTTCTATGTGTATCCGCTCGGCCCGGGCGGTCTCCCGCTTATGTACGACAACTACCGGATCGTTGCCGACGCCTGCCGCCGCACCGGCCGGGACTTCTGGTACATCCCGCAGTGCAACGGCCGCAACCCCGAAGACTTCACCTCCGCCAACATGATGCGCTTCCAGGCCTACACCGCGCTGGCGTACGGCGCCGTAGCCATCAACTGGGCGTGCTGGACCGCGGGCTGGTGGCATAATTTTATTCTCGACAAAGAGGGCAACAAGACCGAGCAGTACGCCAAGCTCCAGACCGTCAACCGCGAACTCCGCCGCTTCGGCGAGCGCTACATGGACTTCCGCAGCGTCGACACTCACCTGCTCGGCTTCGCGGACAACGACTCCGTCCGCCTCCACCCCTCCCTGGGCGTCAAACCCGCTCTGGACTGCGGTTTCGCGCGCAATCTGCACGCGGACAACGCAAGCCTCTGCGTAGGCGAGCTCTCCGCCAAAGACGATCCGTCGCGCCACGCCCTGCTGGTCGTCAACGTCAACGACTACCTCGACCGCGCTCCCGCCCCCGCCAAAGTCAGCTTCCGCACCTTCGCCGACAACGTGAAGCTGACCGCCGGTTTCGAAGGCGTAAGCAACTACTCCTTCGCCCCCGCCGACGACGGCTCCGGCGCCCGCGTCTGCTCCTTTGAGCTGGCCAACTGCCACGCGGCCTTGATCGAGATCAAATAATGAGACTGTTCATCGCACTGAATTTCGGAAAAGAGCTGCTGGACGCCATCACCGGGGTGCAGGCGGAGATACGGAAACTCGGTATCCGCGGCAATTATACTAAACCCGCCAATCTCCACCTGACGCTGGCGTTTATCGGCGAATATAATGACCCCGCAAAAGTGACGCGGGCAATACGCTCTGTGCAATTTGAGCCTTTCAAATTAACGCTTTCCCGCCCGGGCCGTTTCGGCGACCTCCGCTGGCTGGGATTCACCGGTACCGAAGAGCTTGAACAATACGTGGTCAAATTGAAGAAAGCGCTTACCGCGGAAGGCATTCCTTTCGACGGCAAGCGCTTTACGCCTCATGTGACGCTGGTGCGCCGCGCGGACGGACCGGAATTGCCGGAATCCGCCGTACCCGGCCTGCAGTCAACGCTCTCCCGCGTCTCCCTGATGCGCTCCGACCGCACGGATGCGGGCATGCGCTATACGGAGATCGGGTTTCAGATGGCAAGTGCTCAAATTTAGTCTGCAGGCGCCAATGTTCGTGCCGACGATATCCCTATTTTACGTTTATTTGAATTAGGGATACCGCCAGAAGGCTCGGCGGTATCCCTATTTTGCGTTTCTTTGAATTGGGGATACCGCAAGGAGGCTCGGCGGTATCCCTATTTTGCGTTTCTTTGAATTGGGGATACCGCAAGGAGGCTCGGCGGTATCCCTATTTTGCGTTTCTTTGAATTGGGGATACCGCCAGAAGGCTCGGC
>JAFZSK010000038.1 GCA_017620915.1 Clostridia bacterium
AACCGCCGAAAAATACGACGTACCGAACGCGAACGCCGAGAACCACGGGCCCACGTTCCGGCCGCCCAGCACGAAATCTCCTACGCCCCGCACCTTTTTGCTGCTGAGGATGCCGATCAGCACCGTCACCGCCGCAAATACCAGTATGCAGGCAATCTTTACTACCATACTACCGTCCTCCAGTTTTTATATCTGCTATTGATCATCAAACACTCCCGCGTATACGTTGTCCTTCAGCGCGAGATAGTTTTTCCAGAAGCTCTTAACCCTGACGATATGAGTCACCTTGGGGAGATAGTCGTATTTCCAGGTGCCGTCGATGGGTATGCGCAGCTGGGACAATGGATATTTTGAATACTCAGGCACTTTCATTATCAGCGACTTCACTTCGCTCTTCGGAATGTTCGTGGTAACCAGCGGCAGCAGCACGTCCATAGTATTCAGCAGTTCGGTGACGCTCTGCGTTTTGAGCTTGTTGATGACCGCGGTCAACACGTTGCGGTGGCGCTGCGTACGGGCAAAATCCGAATCGATATACCGGATACGCGCGTACTCCAGTGCCTGCCTGCCGTTCAGATGCTTCTTTCCGGCGCCGCCGGCGCGGGTTATGTATTTGGCTTCCGCCGCGGTGATCTCCAGATCGATCCCGCCGATCGCGTCGATAACATCTTTAAATCCGTCAAACGTGACGATCACATAATTCGGCGCTACTATAGAATAGTTCTCCTGCAGCGTGCGCTGGAGCAGTTTGGCGCCGGCGTAGGCATAGGCGCAGTTGAGTTTGTTGTACCCCACACCGGGCACATACAGATATGTATCGCGCTGGAACGACGTGATCCAGATCTTTTTAGTGACCTTGTTGATCGAAAGGATGATCATTACATCGGAATTGCCCCGGAACGTGGAAAGGTCGCGGGAATCCGAACCGATAATAAGAATATTGTATACCTGGTCGCTCATCAGCAGCGGCGCTTCGTACGGTTCCTCCGTGGGTTCCGGCGTAGGCGTCGGCGTGGGCGGCACTGTAGGCGTTGCCGGCACGGGCGTCTGGTTCGGGTCAACAGTATAGGCCGGATCGGTCGTAACGTCCACGGGCGGCGTGATGACAATGGTCGTGGGCAGCTCGCTTTCGTCCGGGTCAAAATACTCCGGCGGCAGTGAATCGATCGGGATCTCCGCGGTGTCGAACGGATCGTACGGGTCGTGAGTGTAGTTGATCTTGTTCAGGTATTTGTTGAAGATCAGCGTTACGGTCAATACCGCGGCCACTATCAACAGCAGCAGCACGCCGATCACGATGAGGGCAATATGCCCCCCTTTCAGCTTGCGCTTGCGCCTGCCGCCGGTCTGTGCGCCGGTATTCTCCGCGTTTTCCGTAATCGCCGTATCACCTGCGGTGTCAACGACGTTGTCCACTTCATCACTCATTGTTCACGCCTCGAGGCTCCGATAAAACTGATCCGCGGGCGGCGTATTGCCCCCCGCGCGTCAAATAATAGCACAATTCATTACAAAACGCAATAAAACCAGATCTCGCCCGAACGCGGCTTCAGCCCCTCTTCAAATCCGCCGGAAGCGAAATTCGCGCCGGACATCGTCCAGACCTGGCCGGAGAGCGGTTCGGTGAATTTGTATATCCGTCCCATGTTTTCGGACGGCACAAAGCCTTTGAGCACCAGTCGGTCCGTTTCGACGGCAACGTTGCGTATGATCTGCACGAGACCCTCTCCCCGCTCGGCGTCGTGGAACTGGAGCGCATACCAGTCCGCCGGATCCGCCCGCGTTTCGGTGAGCGGATAATAATCGCCCCGGAGCATCAGCTCCGCCGCGCGCCGCCACACGGGATGAAAGCGCTTCCCGACTTCGTAAAGGTCATCGGGATCGTTCCATTCGATCATTGACGTCACGGAAGGCGCCAGCGCGTTCTGGTACGCAAAATCGTCCACCGGACGGCTGCCGCCGTAGGTGCCGTCGGGATTGTCCCAGTTCATCGTATGCGCGCGGAAGTACGGGATCCACTCGAACATCTGGCGGTGCTGCTTCTGCTTGATCGGATGGTGGCCGTAGCCCACGTCGGTGTAATGCAGCGGTACGGCGCGCTTCATAGTCTCGTAGTCGTTGCGGCGGCCGCCTGACGAGCAGGAGTCGATCCACAGCCCCGGATTGCGGCGGAGCAGTTCGTCCCAGAACGCATAGTAGCCCTGTATATGCAGATTTTCGTGGATTCCGGCGCGGTTTTCGCTCTCGTCTTTCGCCCAGTAGCCCGCCGGTGCGAAGTTGAAATCCTGGCGGTACACCCGGACGTGCGCTTCTTTGATGATGCGGTCTACCCGTTCGGTGATCCAGGCGCGGGCGCGCGGGTCGCCCAGATAGAAGAGGGCGTTGCCGTCTTCCGGGCCGCCGTGGATCAGAAATTCGTCATGCTCGCGCCAGATCTCGGTGTCGCGGAATACGCGTTCCGGTTCGAACCACAGGAGCAGTTCGATGCTCTCCGCGTCGCATTTTTCGCCGACTTTATGCATGCCGTCCGGAAAATGCTCCGGGTTGGGATACCAGTTGCCGACGCCGCCTGCCCAGTTATTGGCGCAGGGATACCAGCCCGCGTCGATCCACCAGATATCCGGTTTTAATCCGCGGTCGATATAAGTCTGGATCGCGGTCAGCTGGTTGGACTCGGTCACGCCGCAGAACTCCGGCAGTCCGTCGATCATCCAGGTGTGCAGCACCAGCTTCGGCTTGAGCGGCGCGCCGTGCTCCCGGGGCAGTACGTGGTCAATATACCAGCTCCGCCACAGGTTGCGCGCCCGGTCCTCGCCACCGTCGCAGGCCTGCAGTACAAGCGATGGCGTGCGCACCGTTTCGCCCGGCTCCAGGTATGTGTTAAAACGCTGCTGCCCGGCGTCAATGACAAGTCTGTCCCCCGTCACGGCCGCCCGCAGGCGCCAGGTGCCCGTCCAGCCTACGGCCGCGTTGACACAGTACCCGTCCGCCAGGAACCGCATGTACGGGAACGCGCCGTTGCAGGACGTACCGTCGCCGCAGGGGGCAATTTCCAGCGGCTTGACTCCGAGCTTATCCGTAGACCAGGAGTAGCCGGAGGGCGTGCAGTTGTCGCCGTTGCCGTGGTACAGCTTCGCACCGCCTTCCGCAGGCAGCTCTGCCGTCACGCAGAATTCGGAGATCACCGCGGAATTGACGCTGGCCGCGTTAGTGATATACATGACCCATTCGGTCACCGGGTAGTCAACATACTCCGTACACTCCGCCCGCAGCTCCAGGCCCGCCGGCGTCCGTCCGGTGATAACGGAAAAATACGTATTGGCATCGATCCGCCGCGTCTCGGCGCGGGGTCCGAACTCCGCGGGAATACCCGTGTACGTCACGCCGTCCAGCGTGTAGCGCACCGGTACTGCGCCGGTATCGCGAAAGCGCGGCAGCGCGCGGCCTCTTAGGAAATCATTTTTGCAGCTTTTCATAGTTTCGACTCTCCGTCCGCCTTCCGGCGAAATAATATTATTTAAACAGCAGAAACGCGCCGTAGATATTCAGCCACATGCCGAACAGGATCAGCTGGACCGTCAGCAGGATGAGGGCGCCCCGGGCGATCAGCAGGTAGTTGTCCGTGACCGGCACACGCGTAAACTCCGAGTCGGAAAGGACGCGACGTTTTTTGCCTGGCTCGGAGCCGGAGCGCGCGTTGTCCGCACCCGCCGCCGGCACGATACCCGCAAAGGGCCGCAGGCAATATCCGATCAGCAGCAGCGCCGCGGGCACGATGTCAACGGTATAGCGGTTGCCGAACTGCCACCCGCCCGCCGTGCGGTGCATCAGCAGCAGGAATATCACCGCTCCGCCCGCGAGCGCGAGGATGACCGCCTCCACCAGCCCTGTATCCCGGAACACCGAGAAACCGCGCGTACCGAGACCGCCGCCGGGCAGGCTGAGCGCCTCCGTCCCGCCGCGCGCCTTTTTGTCGCACCACCGCCGGATCAGCATCCGCACGAAATACACCGTCGCCAGCAGCATTGCCAGCGCCGCCAGGATGAAGATCACATTGGTCACCCAGAACGTGAAGCCGTAGCGGGAGAATTCCAGCTGGCCGTCCTTATAGTACGGCAGCGTTTTGAAGTAGATCTTGTAATTGTCCTTCACGTAATTGAGCGAGAACTGGCTGTACTCCGCGCGCATGAACTCGGGCAGGTAGTTGTGGCCGAATTCGAACACGCTGCCGAAGCGAATGTAGTTGTACCACATGTACGCGCCGCCGATGAGCGCGGGGGCAATATAAAACTTCCAGGTCTTAAGCACCTTGAAATCGTATTTTTTGGCGGCAACGTACGCCAGCAGCACGAAATACACTATCTGGAACGGGCGGCAGCCCACCGCCAGCGCCAGCAGCGCGAACGCCATGTACAGCCCCAGGTCCCGTTTGCTCAGCATGCAGAAAAACGCGGCCATCGTCAGGAACATTGAGAGCGTCTGCGCCGCGAACCACGGCCCTCCGGCAAATTTGTTGGCGCACAGGAAGAACGCGCCCGACGCGGCGCAGGAAAGCAGTCCGCCCGCCAGCGACGCGATGCAGCCGTAGCCCAGCCGGCGGCCGATCAAAATTGCGAAAGCGAAGGCGCCCACGACGTAGAGGATCGACATGAAATTGTCCGGAGTATCACTTCCGGTAAAGTAGCTGAGGATCAGCATCGGCACCGAGGGCACGGGCGGGAAGCTGACGTAGTATTCGTTGCCCTCCACGTGCTGGATCGGGGCGTTGACGTCGCCGAAAGTCTCGCGGTACGCCATATAGTCGCGCTTGTCGTGGGTGGCCAGCCAGTCGCGGTTGATGATCGCCAGTTCCAGGTGCGGGTAGTTTTTGTCGAGTTTGGCCTCACCTTTGCGCCAGGCCAGCGCCTGCAGCGTATAGCTGTCGAAGGAACCGTGTTTTTTATACGCGTCCGAGCCGGCTTTTTTGTACACCTGCAGCACCAGCATAAAAAACAGCAGTGTGCTGATGACGGTCAAGAGCGCGGTCTTGGCGTTTTCGGACAATTTAAAGCGTTTTTCACCACTCATTATTCAGATCCTCCTCTTTGAGATCCGCCTTTTCGCACCAGCGCCCGGAAACGGCGGAGGTCATCGGGTACGGTCAGTTTGAAATTGTCGCCGCCCGCCGCGCAGATCGCCACCGGTTCTTCCAGGAACCGGACCAGGCCGCCGTCGTCTGTGATATGGGGCACGTTGTCCCCCGCCCGCAGCCGCTGCTCGTACGCTTCGTGGGCGTGCAGGATAAGGGACAATATAAAGCTTTGCGGCGTCTGCACGTTCCACACCCGGCGGCGGTCCGGCTGCCCGCTCACAAAGCCGGCTTCGTCCGCGATCACCACGGTGTCAACGGCCGGCGTTGCCGTCACGCACGCGCCGCATCCCGCCGCCAGTCTGATATTATTTGAAATAGTGCTGCCGTCAACATTCGGCCGCGCCGCGTCGTGGATCAGCACGATCGCGTCGGGATCACCGGCAAGCTCCGCCGCCGCTTTCACGCCCCGGAATGAAGACTCGCGGCGGTCATCCCCGCCTGCGCATACAATCTTCAGCTTCGTGATGCCGTGATGTTCGCCCAGCCTGCGCACTTCCTCGAGCCGCGCTTCCGGACATACTGCCACGATCGCGTCCACTTCCGGCTGCGTCTGAAACTTTTCCAGCGTGTACGACAATACCGTCCGGCCCGCCACCCGCGCAAACTGCTTTGGCTGCCGGCCGCCCATGCGCCGCCCGCTCCCCGCGGCCAGTATCACCGCTATCACGGGTCTTGCTGTAACGGGGTCTGTCCCCTGTTTAAAACTCACGCCGCCGCCTCCTGTCGCGTTCGGGTCAAAATTTATTCTTATCGATAAACTCCTGGCAGCCGGTTTCCGCCAGTTCAAATATCATTTCAATCGTACTTCCCCGGTTTTACGGTGTAGTGAAGGAGTATTATCATTGCCGGATCCTCCGATCTGTATCTATTGTTCTTTACAACTGCTAACGGTCAAAAATCATCCGGATGCGCTCTGACATATTTCGTCAAAAAGGATTCAAGCGGCTCAAGCTCATAAAACGCCTCATCATATTCGTCAAACGGATATGCCCGGACCTTTTCTTCGAATTCCGAGGTATCATTAATATCAAAAAATGACAGATCTGTAACATCGATATTGTATTTCTTGATGAAATCGTCATACAACTTTTTGTGCTCAAATGCTCCGATTATCTCCATGTTTTTACTGACGATCGGTGCAAAAATGTAGCTGGAATTGACAAAAAACTGACAAAGGCCGCCGTTATTGACCTCCATTTCCAATGACCAGACTGAGAAGAACACCAGCTGTGCAGGGTTGAGCAATTTCAAGCAATCCTCGTAATTGTTAAAGTTCTCAACTTTATGCTCAGTCCGGTCAAAAGCAGCCTCATAAAGATCGTTGTCGGAAAGGGCGGCAAGATCCTTTGTAGTGTATTTCAAAGATCGCGACCGTTTCTCCTTCATTTTGTTCATCAGTTCTTCAAACGACATTCTTATAACCTTCTTTGAGGTATTCCAAACATATTATTTTATTACATTATAATGGTTTGACAGTTTTAAGTCAAGAAACCGGGATCATTTGGCTCTCCCCCGAATTCTCGCTCATTTTTATGCCTGCCCTTGTCAGATTTCTCAAAATTCGGTCAAGTTTCACTTTTTTTCAGAAAATCAAAGGAGGGTGAAGCGGGTCAATGGAGCCTAATGATAATGAAACATTTTGTGGCAACACGATCCGATAAAATGATGTATAATAGAATAGAGGAAGCCAAAAACACCAGTACACTTCCTTCAGGTGACTATTCTGATATGAAAAGAAAAGCATTGACCATAAAGATCATATTAGTGGCAGCAGCGATCGCCGCTGCCCTGGTGATAATCATGGCGTGCAGTAATACCAATGAGGTAGCTGAACCAACCGTAACGGTCAGTCCGGGCGAAACTCCCGCCATCACACCCACAGATACTCCGGCACAGGAACCCGCCACGCAATTGCCAACTCCCACAGCCACCGCACAGGTTGAAACTCAGACCGCAACGCAGGCTGTCACATTGCAGCCAACTCCAACCTCTGCTTTAACCCCGACTCGCACACTCGCTCCCACTCCTACGTCCACACCTAAGCCCACACCCGCGCCGGTCCTGAACATCTACCCGGGCCTGCCGGAGCTGGTGATCACGGAAGTGATGTCCTCCAACGACAAATACTCCGCACCCGACGGCAATTGCTACGATTTCGTAGAAATATACAACAACTCGGATCATCAGATCGACCTCGGATCCTATTTCCTCTCCGACAAGGAGAGCGATCCGCAACGGTTCCGGCTGCCGGCCGCCACGCTGGAAGCCGGGCGGTTTTTCGTCATATATTGCAGCGGCAGCGAATTGCCCTCCGCCGGCAGCGGCGCGTTCTGCGAAGCCCCGTTCAAAATCAGTTCCTCGGGTGAAACGGTTTATCTGAGCGACACTGAGAAAATAATTGACACCGTCGCAGTCCCCGGCGACCTGAAGAAAAACGAAAGCTACGAACGCGGACCGGGCGGATTCGTGTATACCGCCGTGGTCACGCCGGGCAGGCAGAACGAACCGGGATATACCGTGGAGCTGGACCCGCCGGAAGCGGACGTTGCCCCCGGCGCATACAGCGAACCGTTCACGCTCAGACTGAGCGGCACCGGTACGATCTATTACACCACCGACGGCACGCCGCCCGATACCTCCTCTAATAAATATAGCGGCCCGATCAACGTCAGTTGGATCACGTCGATACGCGCCATTTGTATTGACGGCGGCAAACGGAGCGAAGAGGCATCCTTCTTTTACCTGGTCGGCGTCGAGCATACGCTGCCCGTGGTCAATGTTGCCATCCGCCCGGAATACCTCACCGGCCCGGAGGGTGTGCTGAACCACGTTGACCCCGAATACGAGCACGTGTCGCAGGTGACAATGATCGCCGATGGCTCCATCGTATTTTCTGCGCCGTGCGGCTTCAAGCTCCACGGCAACGACAGCAAACTGGGCGAAAAGCAGAATTTCCAGCTCCGGTTCCGCTCTGACTACGGCCTTTCGACGCTCAAATGCGCGGGCCTGTTCGATAACCGGGACGCGGACGAATTCAACTCGCTCCTGCTTAAAGGCGGCAGCGAAGATTACATATTCTGCGGTTTTCGCGACGAGCTGTGCACTACGCTCGTTGACGGCTGCACCCACCTGGACGTGCTCGCGTGCCGCCCGGTCATCCTGTATTTAAACGGTCAATACCACGGCATCTACTTCCTGCGCGAACGGTACGATACGTTCCGTTTCGCGCAGGAACTCGGGGGCGTTTCGAAGGATTCGGTCAATGTGCTCCGCGCCTACGGCCGGGTCGACAACGGCAGCAGTGAAGCATACACCGACCTGCTGTCCTATTGCCGCTCCCACGACATGACGACCGACGCGTCGCTGGCGTACGTATCCGAAAAGATCGATATCTACAGTCTGATCGACTGGGTCGTATGCCGCTCGTATATGGACGACGGCGACATCACCAACATCCGGTTTTACATGTCCGAGGAAGCGGACGGCAAATGGCGCTGGTGCTATTTCGACCTGGACTGGGCATTCTGGCACAACCACACCGACCTGATAGAAATGATCGTGGAAACCGGCCCCAACAGCACGCTGCTGACGTATCTGATGCAAAATCCCGCATTCAGAGATATGTTTTTACGGCGGTACGCGGAACTTATGGGCACGATCCTGAACGAAACGGTGATCATGGAGCGGATCGACCGGTTCGTTTCGATGATGGAGCCGGAGATCGCGCAGAACCAGGAGAGATACGGCATGACTGTGGAACGCTGGTACAACTGGCTGGAGGAACTGCGAAAGATCATCCGCGGCGGCAACCGCAGCCTGACGGTCCTGCGGAATATCAAAAATTATTTTGAATTATCCGATGCGGAAATGGCGGATTATTTCGGGGAACTGGGCTTCGATCTGACCGTGCTGGACACGCTGCCGACGGCAACGCCCGCACCCGACGCAACGCCTTCACCCGAGCCCGCCGCGACACCGGAGGCAACATAAAAAGAGCCGCGCATCACTGCACAGCTCTTTCTTTCCGGACAATATCCCGTCCGCGGAAGCCAATGGTGAGAATCGAACTCACGACCTATTCATTACGAGTGAATTGCTCTACCCCTGAGCCACATTGGCGTTTTTTATAAATCAACTCCGCGCCTTTTTACGGCGCGGAGCGTATTGTACCACAAGCGGAGCGCATTGTCCAGTACTTTTTTTAATCGACTATAGCATACATGTATAGCCTGATCGTCAACACACCTTCACGTTTTAATATAAACTTGAACTCTTCACCATCGCGCATAAACTGGATCCGAGTGCCGCTTTCAGAATAATCGGCAAAATATCGCAGAGAATGACCCTGAGAAATAAATGAAGCATCCTCATCAGACGGATAAATGGTAATATAATGTCCGTCCGCGTCCTCAAAACTGCCGTCGAGTTCATATCTGCCGTTAAACTGTAATCCGGCCTGAAAGTCGGTCTTGCTTTGGTTTAAATAGCCAACTGTATAAGTTCCGTTTCTGCGGAATATGATCTTACAAGCGGCGTAATAACCGTTCCCCGTATCCAGATAAACATTTGTCGGGAAGCTGCGGTTTCTCGTCTTGTCCGGATCGAACAGTGTAATAGTATCATTTCCGGAGGTCAGCACCAGTGCGCCGTCCTCGATACGACCCGTCCAGCTGCGTCCCTCGGGATCGTTCCAGTCGGGAAACATGACGGTATTGGTATTCTCATCCCATTCATACCATTCTCCTTTCCGGGTCCCGGTGTCAATGAATGAAACTGACATATAACGGTTTCCACCAAAAACTATTGATAAGTTGTCCGCCTCGTAATACCATGGAATATTACGAAAATCCATAGCGCGCTGATCGTTCTGATCGTATCCGTACTTCCAGAAAGGTGTCAGCGCGTATTCTGCTTTAGTAAAAGTCTCAGGGTAGTCCGGATCATCTTCCGCGGTGATCGTAACCGCGGATCCGCTGCATGAAATAGTAAACCGCGTTACAGTCTGTTCGTCATCCGGATACCACAATAACACGTCGTCCTCTATACTGTAAGTGCCGGAGTACTTAAAATCATACTTCAAAGGATCCTCATTATTGAGCAAATAATAATAGTATTTTTGGTTTTCGCAGAACTGAATGGCGGTAGAAAAAGTATCTTTGACCCAGAGCCCGTAGTATTTGGAGTACGGATCGCTATTGCCCGTTTCTCCAGAGCGGTTGCCGTTTTTAGTGCGGTTATTGACCATGACACAAATGCCGATGACCAACCCCGCGCAAAGCAGGAACGATGCCGTGAGCGTTATCCACCGGACCCACGCGGAACCGGGCCGCGCGGTTTTTATATGCTTCGGTCCGGCAGGCGCGGCGGAGTTGTCCAGCAGCTCTCTGTCGACATTCGCCATAGCGTTGAACATTTTCATTCCGTTCATGATGCACGCTCCTTAATAAACTTTCTGAACTTTGCCCGCGTTTTTGAAAGCACGCTGCGGACGTAGTTCTCTCTTTTTCCGAAAGCGGCAGAGATGTCCGCAG
>JAFZSK010000039.1 GCA_017620915.1 Clostridia bacterium
GGCTTTCTCTTCGGGAGCCTTGTCGATCTGATCGTAGGCCTGGACCTGGATCTTGTCGTTGGTCATAGCCAGAACCTTGGTGATAGCAGCCGTCAGTGTGGTCTTACCGTGGTCAACGTGACCGATGGTACCGATATTTACGTGAGGCTTTGTTCTTTCAAACTTTTGCTTTGCCATTTTGTTTTCCTCCTTAAGTAAGAAATGACACTAAAAAGCGCGTATGGTAATCATACACTATTTTTGCCGGCGGTGCAAGCGGTTTTTATTGTCGCCGCCGCAAAGATTAAGTTTATTTTGTTTTTAATCGCGTTGTCCGCGCCGCTTCCCCGCCGGGAAGCCGGCCCGTCAGCGCTCAGTATCCTCCGCGATCCTTCAGCACGGCGTCCATTACGTTCTTCGGAACTTCCTCGTAATGGCTGGGCTCCAGAATGAAGGTGCCGCGGCCCTGGGTCATTGACCGGAGCGTGGTGGCGTATCCGAACATCTCGGCCATCGGGCAGAACGCGGTGATGCGCTTGGTGCCCGCTACGTCTTCCATGCCGTCGATGCGGCCTCTGCGGGAGCTCACGGAGCCGATCACGTCGCCCAGGTATTCCTCGGGCACAGTGATGCTGACTTTCATGATGGGTTCGAGGAGCACGGGATCCGCTTTGCGGCAGGCGTCCTTGATCGCCATGGAACCGGCGATCTTGAAGGCCATTTCCGAGGAGTCCACTTCGTGGTACGAACCGTCCACCAGCGTTACGCGCAGGTCAACGGTCGGATAGCCGCCCAGCACGCCGGTCTGCATCGCTTCCTGAATACCCTGGTCAATAGGCCCGATGTACTCTTTCGGAATAACGCCGCCGACGATCTTGTTGACGAACTCGTAACCGGCGCCCCGCTCGAGGGGTTCGACGTCAATAACGCAGTGGCCGTATTGACCGCGGCCGCCCGACTGACGCACGAACCGGCTCTCCTGATGCACCGCTTTGCGAATGCTTTCTTTGTAGGCCACCTGGGGATTGCCCACGTTGGCCTCCACTTTGAATTCGCGCAGCAGCCGGTCCACGATTATCTCCAGATGCAGCTCGCCCATACCGGAGATCAGGGTCTGGCCCGTGTCTTTGTCGGTATGCACGCGGAATGTGGGGTCTTCCTCGGCCAGCTTCTGCAGCGCGATGCCCATCTTCTCCTGACCGGCTTTGGTCTTGGGTTCGACGGCAATGGAAATGACCGGATCCGGAAATTCCATCGTCTCGAGGATGACGGGATGCTGCTCGTCGCACAGCGTATCGCCGGTGGTCGTGCACTTGAGGCCGACAACGGCGGCAATTTCGCCGGTATAGACCTCGGTCACTTCCTCGCGGTGATTGGCGTGCATCCGCAGAATGCGGCCGATGCGCTCCTTTTCGCCTTTCGTGGCGTTGTACACGTACGACCCCGCGGTCAGTTTACCGGAGTAAACGCGGAAGAAGCACAGTTTGCCGACGAAAGGATCGGTGAGGATCTTGAAGGCCAGCGCGGAGAAAGGCTCGCTGTCACTGGGGTGACGCAGCTCTTCTTCGCCGGTCTTCGGGTTCGTGCCTTTGATGGACGGGATATCCGTAGGCGCGGGCATGTAGTCGACAATAGCGTCGAGCAGCATCTGCACGCCTTTGTTCCGGTACGACGAGCCGCAGCAGATGGGTATCATCTTCACCGCGATCGTCCCCTTGCGGATCGCCGCCTTGATCTCCGGCACGGTCACTTCCTGGCCTTCGAGATATTTCTCCATGATGTTGTCATCGTATTCCGCCAGATTTTCGATCAGCTTGTCGCGGTATTCGTCCGCGAGCAGCTTGTAATCCTCCGGAATATCGGTGATCGACACCTGGGTACCCAGTTCGTCCTCGTAGATATGAGCATTCATCTCTACCAGGTCGATGATACCGCGGAAATCGCTCTCCTTGCCGATGGGAAGCTGAATAGGAACCGCGTTGGCGCCCAGACGCGTGTGGATCATGTCGACGACGCGGAAGAAGTCCGCGCCCATGATGTCCATTTTGTTGACATAACCCATGCGGGGCACGCCGTACTGGTCCGCCTGCCGCCACACTGTCTCCGACTGGGGCTCAACGCCGCCTTTGGCGCAGAACAGTGTAACGCTGCCGTCCAGCACGCGCAGAGATCTTTCGACTTCAACGGTAAAGTCCACGTGTCCGGGGGTGTCAATAATGTTTATACGGGTGTCTTTCCAGAACGCGGTAGTCGCGGCAGACGTGATCGTTATGCCTCGCTCCTGCTCCTGCACCATATAGTCCATCGTGGCGGCGCCGTCATGCACCTCGCCGAGTTTGTGCGTTTTGCCCGTGTAGAACAGAATGCGCTCCGTCGTCGTGGTCTTGCCGGCGTCAATATGCGCCATGATCCCGATATTACGCGTATTTTCCAGTGAATAATCTCTTGCCATTGTGGCTCCTCTTCTGTAGTTATGATAATGCTGCGTTTGTCCGCGCCCGCGTAATCAGGGCACGGTATATGCAGTTTACCAGCGGTAGTGTGCGAATGCACGGTTGGCCTCGGCCATTCTGTGCATTTCTTCTTTTCTCTTGAAAGCACCGCCCAAGCTGTTCATGGCGTCCATGATCTCGCCAGCCAGTCGCTCGGACATGGTCTTCTCACTTCTTTTACGGGCAAAGGACACGATCCATCTGAGGCCCAGGGCCTGACGTCTCTCGGGACGTACTTCCATGGGGACCTGATAGGTGGAACCGCCGACGCGGCGGGCTTTGACTTCGAGCTGGGGCATTACGTTGCCCAGCGCTTCTTTGAAAGCCTCCAGTGCGTCCTTGCCGGTCTTGGACTGAACCTTTTCGAAAGCGTCGTAGCAGATCTTCTGTGCAACGCCTTTCTTACCGTCGAGCATGATGTTGTTGATAAGTTTGGTAACAACTACGTCGTGGTAGATCGGATCAGGCAATACCTCTCGTTTCGCGATATAACCTTTTCTTGGCACTTGCTTTCCCTCCTTTTATGATAAATAATCATGGGTACTCTGCGGTATTTCACGCAGTCGTGCGCGCGTACTAAATCAGAAGGCTACTCGGAAACTCGGCGGAGCGGCGTTCTGGCTGCTCTCGGCCTCGGGTAAAACGATCTATATTTCAGTACCCGGCACTTTCCGCGCGCGTGCTCTCGGGCGCGGAACGGGTCTGTTTTAACTGACAGATTTCTTCTTGTCTTCGGGGCGCTTACTTCTTTGCGCTCTTCGGAACTTTTGCGCCGTACTTGGATCTGCCCTGCATTCTGTTGGCAACGCCGGCAGCGTCGAGCGTACCGCGGATAATGTGGTAACGCACACCGGGCAGGTCTTTAACTCTTCCGCCGCGGATGAGGACAACGCTGTGCTCCTGCAGGTTATGGGCAATACCGGGAATGTACGCGGTAACTTCCATACCGTTGGTCAGACGCACTCTCGCGATCTTTCTCAGAGCGGAGTTGGGTTTCTTCGGGGTCGTGGTACGGACAACTGTGCAGACGCCGCGCTTTTGCGGGCTGGACAGGTTCAGGCTGCGTTTGTGAAGCGTGTTGATGCTCTTCTGCAGCGCGGGCGAAGTGGATTTCTTCGCGAGGGTCTCACGTCCCTTGTGAACCAGCTGGTTAAATGTAGGCATTCGTTTGTGCACCTCCTTGCTTTTGTTGTTGATGTGTTTGCGGTCAATTTTTTGCATGACAGCAAATGCCTGCGCGTTTTTTGCGCGAAAGCTTTGCCATTGTACTATAACAGCCGTGCGCTGTCAATAGTTTTTTCGCGGTTTTTCGCGCGTTTCGCGTGTTTTTTGGTGTGAATTTGTGCGCGAATTTAGCGTGATGATACGGGCGGCGGGCTTGAGCGGTTTGGATTTGCGGATTTGGATAAATTTAACAACAATCGTCTTATTTATCCAGACGGCGCCTTCTCTCGACTTTTTGATTTTTGCATCGCTCCCGGATTCTGGATAAATTCAAGGATTTTTGAGCTCTCTTATACCATTTTTGGCTCCTTCCCGGTGCTCTTGGGTTCCTTCTGTGGTCTTGTGACTGGACAATATTTTCATTTCCCCGGTGTTTTATACCATGAGTGCAAAAATTCTTCGATTCAGCCTGGATAATTATAATGGAATTTAGCGATTTTATACCATTCGAAAGGCCGGGCAATCAAAAATGAGCGAGAGCCGAGCTGCGAAAATTGCAATTCTGGATAAATTCAGGCAAATCTTAGTGGTTTTATACCAGAGTTGGTCGAAAAAAATGGGCGAGATTGCGGAGCGGCCGGCGAGATCCGGCCGCGGATCGGGTCAGAAGGAGCGGCCGTCCTCATCGAGCGTGCGTTCCCGGCCGCGCATCGTATAAAAAAGCGGCTGGGGCGTTCCCGGCCGCGCACAGAGCCAAAAAGCGGCCGGCCACCTCGCGCGTGAGATGCCGGCCGCGATACTCACCTGCAAAGCAGTGCGGCCGCCACCTCATTTCAGCGCGATCGACTTCACGTACATGACGTCCCCCACCGCGCAGGAGTCAAAGTAGTCAAAACGGATGAGATTGACCTTGCCGCGCCAGAATGAGAGGGACGCCAGATCCACCACCGCCGTGTGCCACTCCCCGTCTTTGACCAGCGAGATGCGTGTGCGCTCCGAGCCGTCCGGCGAGGTCTTTGACCCTGTGCACAAAAACAGGTCGCATACGTACGAGGATTCCTTGTTGGAGACCGGAATCATGTAGCGGATCTCCAGCGTGCGGTAGTTCTCCGCGTAAAGCGGCTCGGAAGCACCGGAGTACTTCAGCGGGACCTGAGGGTCGTGGGCAGTCGTGACTTTGAGGCGCATTGCCTTCTGCGTGGAGTTGTAGGTGATCTCCGTGTTGTTGCCGTCGCCTATGGCCGCCATTGCCGCCTGGTTCGTAAAATCCAGATCCGTGTAGTCCAGCTCGGTCACGCGCATGGAGCGGTAGTTTTTGTGGAGAGAGGCGTTGTCCGCGAAATCCTTGTGGGCAGTGAACGTGGCGCGGATCTCCGCCACGGAGCCGGTGGTGATCAGATAGCTGTATTCGATGGGCACGAAGGACGTCATTTTGAGGGTCATGAGCGGCGCGACGTAGTTGGTGGCGTTGTCCATGGCCGATTTGGAGCCGTTGTACGAGAACTTGCCCGCGTACAGCATGTCGATGTTCGGCACGTACAATCCGATGCCGAAGTCGTCCTGCGAGGACGTCCAGGAGCACCAGGTCTCTTCGTTGCCCTCTTTTACGAAGAAGCGGCAGTCATCCGAGTAGCGCGCGTCGCCCCAGAAATTGAGGTCCGCCCGCGAGCTGAGCGGCGCGCCGGTCCAGCCGGCCGAACCGTTGTACCACGTGAATTTGTCGAGGTAGCTGACCGTGTAGAACGCGGGCAGCTCCTGATGCGAATACGGGTGCTCCCAGCCGGAGAAGTCGACGAACCGGTTGTCCACGCGGATGTACTCCTCGGTCAACGTATACGTATTCTCCATATAACTCGGCGTGATCTGCCCGTTCAGCGACCAGTCCTGCGGCTGGGATTTGATATAGACGGAATCGGCCGTCACGCGCACGTCGATCAGGCGGCTGGCGTTGCCGTATTGATCGCCGCCCTGGACGGGGTTGTACGACCATTTGCTGCCGTTGAAGCTGCCGGGGGTGTATTCGCTGTTGCCGCCGGTGCCGTAGTAAGACTGCTGGATGAGCCGCCCGGTGTCGTGGCGGTTGACGAGGTTGGTGAGGCCGCTCACGGGGGTGTGCTTGTCCTCGATGTAGTTGAGGCCGCCGCCCCACGAGAGCTGCACGCCGACCTTGAATCGGCTGTTTTCGATATAGTGGAGCTTGGAGTTGTACACGGGCACGAGGCTCGCGGAGATCCGGCTGAGGCTGAATTTCGCGCTGACGCCTTTCACGGTGGACAACGTCACCGACTTCAGCTCGGTCGCGCGCCCGTCTTCGAGATAGGAGGCAATAAGCCCGCCGAAGGTCACATCGGTGCCTGCTTCGAGGTAGAACCGGTCGGCAACTTCTTTTCCTCCCCTGATGTACCTGAGGTCAATGATCAGCGGCTTTTCGGAGGAATAGGTCAATTCGAACCGGTTGTTGCTCCCGGCCAGACTGCCGCGTTCAAAGGTCAACACCAGGTCTTTTTTCAATGTAAATGTATTTCCGGCGGCGCCGAGCTGCCCCGATACTGTGTATTTTACACCGTTTTGTGTGGTGTACACGCCGTTTTCGGGTCCTTCAGTAGGAGTGGCGGTGGGAGTGGCGGTGGGACGCGGCGTAGGTGCGGGCGTCGGCTTCGGTGTGGCGGTGGCTGTAGGCGCCGGCGTGGGCGTAGGCGCAGGAGTGGGAGTCGACGTGGGCTGTTGAGTAGGCTCTGGAGTAAGTGTCGACGTTGGCGCTGGCGTCGGAGTGGCAGTCGCGGCAGGTTGCTCAGTAGGAGCTTGCGTAGGCTCCGGTGTGGGTTGCCCAGTGGGCGCCTGCGTAGGAGTCGTCAACAAAGTAGTATCATCCGTATTCATCGCTGTTGTCCTTTCTGTATTGGTGGCAACCGGCCCTGCCCCGCGCACTCCGCACCCGGCGGCAACACACAGCCCCGCGACCGCTATTATTATATATAAAGAAATGATCTTGCTCTTTTTCATCGGAAACCGCCTTTCGCCCTGCCTTGAACTGTTCTGCTGCGTTAATTATAAATGGATTTGCGGTTGGAGTCAACGGACAAGCTTTTTCTGCCTCGTGGCAGAGCGTGCTAAATGGTAACCGGGCCGGTTCTAGAGGTTCAATTGGTGATTTCGTTCGTTTTATGATTGCGGGCTCCTTCTCTCGTTTTTGCAATTCGTCAGTTTTTGCAAAAGTCATAGCAAATCAACAAAATGGCCAAAATGCTATGACGAGGGCTCCTTCATTTAAACAAATAAAAGACCGAAAGGACTATTAAAATCATAGCAATATTGCAAAATAATCAGATTGCTATGACGATCTTACATGAGATCCAGGTAATTTGACAGTAACAGAAGCCGCCTTTGACCAAAAAACGGGCGAAACGAGCCGGACGCATCATAGCAAAAACGAAAAAACTCCAATTTACTATGACGCAGGCATTTGTTTGACCCGGAAATGAGCGAGAGCAAACTCGCCAGCCTCATTTTCACTCTTGCAATTCCCCCAAAGAAGGTATAAAATAAGAAATGTAAGAAATATCTTACCAAGCTGCACAAAGGAGGTCCCCAACTTGAAGGACATTAAAGATGATCGGTTTATTGTCAGCGTCAAAGTCGGTCCGAAAGGGCAGATCACCGTGCCGGCCGAAGCGCGGAAGATGTTTGACATCAAAGAAGGCGACACATTGATGGTGCTCGGCGACCGGCAGCGGGGCCTGGCGCTGGTAAAAAGCGACGCGTTTTACGCGCTGATGGAAGGAGGGTTCGTGCCAAATGACAGCGATAAAAACAATTGACCTCACTAAAAAATATAAAGACACTCTGGCGGTAGACCGCCTGAACCTCGAGATACACGAAGGCGAGCTGTTCGCGCTGCTCGGCGTCAACGGCGCTGGCAAGACCACCACCATAAAGATGTTGTCCACGTTGACCACTCCCACCGCCGGCGAGGCGTATATCTACGAGTACCGCGTTGACCGCGATCAGAACAAGATCAAAGAGCTGGTGGACATATCGATGCAGGAGACCGCCGTTGCCCGCAAGCTCACGGTCGAGGAGAACGTCGAGTTCTATGCGCGGCTGTCCGGGCAGACAAAAGACGAGATCGAAGCCTCCAAAAAGTACGTGTACGCCGCGTTCGGGCTGGATCAGGTCGCTAAAAAGCAGGCGGCAAAGCTCTCCGGCGGCTGGCAGCGGAAGCTGTCAATTGCGCTGGCCCTCGTGTCCAAGCCCAAAGTGCTGTTCCTGGATGAACCGACGCTGGGCCTGGACGTCCTCGCGCGGCGCGAACTCTGGAAGACCATCCGGGGGCTGAAGTCGCAGATGACCATCATCCTCACGACCCACTACATGGAAGAGGCGGAGGCGTTGTCCGACCGGATCGGTGTAATGAAAGACGGACAGCTGCTGTTCGTAGGCACGAAGGAAGAGCTGTATGCGCAGACCGGCAGGGACAACGTTGAAGACGCCTTCATCAACATCGTCGGAGGAGGTGAGCTCGATGCGTGAGTCCATCGGCAGAATATTGACATTGACCAAACGGAATATAAAGGAGATACTGCGGGATCCGCTTTCGCTGGTGTTGACAATGGCGCTCCCGCTGGTCATGGAGATCCTGTTCTACCTGATCTTCCACGAAATTACCGCGCAGTTCGAGATGAAATACCTGGCCCCGGGCATCGTCGTGTTCGCGCAGGCGTTCCTGACGCTGTTCACCGGGCTGCTGATCTCCATGGACCGCAAGACCTCGTTCCTCACGCGGCTGTACGTGTCCCGCGCCCGGTCGTATGAATTCATATTCGGGTACGCGCTCGCCGTATTGCCCATTGCGCTGGCGCAGTCCGTGCTGTTCTTCGTGGTCGGCGGTCTGTTCGACACGTCGCTGTTCGGCGTGCGGCTCGTATGGGCAATACTCCTCAGTCTCGTCACATCGCTGTTTTTCATCGCGGCCGGCATCCTGTTCGGGTCAATTTGCAGCGAAAAATCCATCGGCGGCGTGAGCTCGATCGTTATTTGCGGTCAATCGGTGCTTTCCGGCATGTGGTTCCCCGTAGAAGGACTGAAGGGCGGCATACTCACGTTAATGAATATACTGCCCTTCAAAAATGCCACAATGCTCGTGCAAAATGTTATTCTCGGTGTCAACGACACCTTCAAAGACTTTACCCTTCCCCTGCTGATCGTGCTCGGCTATACGATCGTGATGTTCGCTGCCGCGATCTTCGCGTTCCGGGCAAAGATGAAAGCGGACTGAGTCTGCTCAGCTCCTTAACGCGTCAGCCCGGATATCAGGCTTCGGTGTCCGGGTTGTCGGCGTCGTTGAGGTAGGCGGAATTGTCCGCGGGCGTCTCGTCGACAAACAGGTCAGCTGCGGCGTTGCCGGCAGCGTCGTCAAAACCTTCGTTGTCCGTCGCCGGCGCGGGAGTACCCTCCACATTGCCCTCGAACGTATCCAGCTCTTCGCCTTCCGCGTACTCGCCATTCTCGTACGCCTCGTCGTCCTCGGCGGGTTCTTCTTTGCGGCGCAGCGCGGCCGGCACGTGATCCAGCGTGGTGACGTCGATCGTGATGTCGTTGTAGCGGCGCATACCGGTACCGGCGGGGATCAGTTTACCGATGATAACGTTCTCCTTGAGGCCAAGCAGGTAGTCGCGCTTGCCCTTGATGGCCGCTTCGGTGAGGATGCGCGTGGTCTCCTGGAACGACGCGGCGGACAGGAACGAATCCGTGCCCAGCGCAGCTTTGGTGATACCCAGCAGAGCGGGTTCCGCTTTGGCCAGCGCTTCTTCGGGTCTGCCCGCCTTGCGGAGCGCTTCGTTGGCGTCCAGCCATTCGAATTTGTCCACCACGCTGCCGTCCAGCAGATTGGTCTCGCCCGGATCGGTGACGCGGACTTTGCGCATCATCTGCCGCACGATAACTTCGATGTGGCGGTCGTTGATCTTAACGCCCTGGAGGTTGTACACTTTCTGTACTTCCTCGATAATGTAGTTCTGCACGCCCGCTTCGCCCAGGACGCGGATGATGTCCTGCGGGTTCACGGAACCGCCGACGATCAGATCGCCTTTCTTAACTTTCGCGCCGTCTTCGACTTTGAGCGTAACGCCCAGCGGGAAGCTGACGGAGAAGCTTTCGGTGCCGTCTTCGGAATCCACACGGACTTCCTTTTTCTTGCCGGTCTCGTTGACCGTAACGATGCCGTCGATCTCGGAGATCGTCGCGGCGCCCTTCGGTTTGCGCGCTTCGAACAGCTCTTCGACTCTGGGAAGACCCTGCGTAATGTCGTCCGCGGAGGCAACGCCGCCCGTATGGAACGTTCTCATCGTCAGCTGCGTACCGGGCTCACCGATGGACTGGGCGGCAATTACGCCGACCGCGTCGCCGATGTTCGCGCGGGTGTGGGATGCCAGGTTGGCGCCGTAGCACTTGCTGCACACGCCCAGACGGCTCTCGCACGCCATGACGGAACGGACTTTGACCGACTCGATGCCGGCTTTTTCGATCTTCTCCGCCAGATCGTCATCGATCAGCGTATCGGTATCCGCCAGCACTTCGCCGGTAGCGGGATCCACCACATCTTCCGCCGGATAACGGCCGGAGATACGGGCGGCCAGCGGCACCAGCGGCGGCTGGTCTTTGGATTCGGTGTTGGCAATGGCCTTGACCTCGAAGTAGCCTTTCGTGCCGCAATCGTCCTCGCGGATGATCACTTCCTGGCTGACGTCAACGAGACGGCGGGTCAGGTAGCCGGAGTCCGCGGTACGGAGCGCCGTATCGGACAGCGTCTTTCTGGTACCGTGGCTGGAGATGAAGAATTCCAGTACATCCAGACCTTCACGGAAGTTGGCCTTGATCGGGATCTCTATGGTACGTCCGGCCGTGGCCGACATCAGTCCGCGCATACCGGCCAGCTGCTTGATCTGGTTGATATTACCGCGGGCACCGGAGTCGGACATCATGTTGATGGGGTTGAACTCACCCATGTTCTTTTTCAGGATCGCGGTGAGTTTGTCGATGGCCTCGCTCCAGGTGCGGATGACGCTCTCGTGGCGCTCTTCGTCGGTAAGCTTGCCGCGGCGGTATTCGCGCGTGATGCGGTCAACGAGCTTGTCCGTCTCATCGATGATCTGCTGCTTTTCGGGCGGCACGATGATATCTTCGATACCCACGGTGATGGCGCCGCGCGTGGAGAATTTGTAACCCAGCGCTTTGATCTTGTCCAGCACTTCCGCCGTGACGGTGAGGCCGTGCACTTTGATGCAGCGGTCCAGGATGTCGCCCAGCGTGCTCTTTTTGACCAGCTTGTTCATTTCCAGCACCAGCGCGTTCTCGCGTTTGGTGCGGTCAACAAAGCCCAGATCCTGCGGGATCGCTTCGTTGAAGATCAGCTTGCCCATCGTGGTGTCAATGATCTGCGTGATGCTCTCGCCCTCAAACTCGCCGGCGCGGCGCACTTTGATGGCGGTGTGCAGGTTGATCTCGCCCAGGTCGTACGCCAGCTTCGCCTCGTCGAAGGAGGAGAAGACCGGCGCGTTGGTGTAGTCCTTGTTTTTGACCAGCGTCAGGTAATACGAACCCAGCACCATGTCCTGCGTGGGCACGGTGATCGGTTTGCCGTCCTTCGGCGCCAGCAGGTTGTTGGCGGACAGCATCAGGATGCGGGCTTCGGCCTGCGCTTCGGCGGAGAGCGGCACGTGAATAGCCATCTGGTCGCCGTCGAAGTCGGCGTTGTACGCGGTACATACCAGCGGATGCAGCTTGAGCGCGTGGCCTTCCACCAGGATCGGCTCGAACGCCTGGATGCCCAGACGGTGCAGCGTCGGCGCGCGGTTCAGCAGCACGGGATGCTCTTTGATGATATCGTCCAGAATGTCCCAGACCTCCGGCGATACGCGCTCCACCATCTTGCGGGCGCTCTTGATGTTGATGGCTTTGCCCATGCTGACCAGCTTGCAGATGACAAAGGGCTTGAACAGCTCGATCGCCATTTCCTTCGGCACGCCGCACTGGTAGATCTTCAGCTCGGGACCGACAACGATAACGCTTCGGCCGGAGTAGTCCACGCGCTTGCCCAGCAGGTTCTGACGGAAGCGGCCCTGTTTGCCGCGCAGCATGTCGGACAGCGATTTGAGCGGGCGGTTGGAGGCGCCGGTGATGGCGCGGCCGCGGCGGCCGTTGTCCAGCAGGGCGTCAACCGCTTCCTGCAGCATGCGCTTCTCGTTGCGGACAATGACGCTCGGCGCTCTCAGTTCGAGCAGTCTCGCCAGGCGGTTGTTGCGGTTGATCACGCGGCGGTACAGGTCGTTCAGGTCGGAGGTGGCAAATCTGCCGCCGTCCAGCTGGACCAGCGGGCGCAGATCCGGCGGAATGACCGGGATCACGGTGAGGATCATCCATTCGGGGCGGTTGTGGGAGTCAATAAACGCCTGCACCACTTCCAGCCGCTTCAGCAGCGCAGCTTTCTTCTGCTGCACGGTCTGGCTGACCTTCTCTTTTTCCTGGTTGTCCAGCTCGTCGATCTGGCTTCTCAGCTCATCTCTGAGCGCTTCCAGCTTGATCTCTTCCAGCAGCTTGCGGATCGCTTCCGCGCCCATCTGGGCGTTGAAGGAGTACGCGCCGAAGTCTTTGACCGCTTTCTGGTAGTCGTGTTCGTTGAGGATCTGCTTGTATTCCAGCGCGGTCTTGCCCGGATCGAGCACAACGTACGCCGCGAAGTACAGCACGCGCTCCAGATCCTTCGGCTTCATGTCCAGCAGGAGGCCGATGCGGCAGGGCGTGCCTTTGAAGAACCAAATGTGGGATACCGGCGCGGCCAGCTGGATGTGGCCCATGCGGGTACGGCGCACTTTGGAGCTGGTGACTTCCACGCCGCACTTGTCGCAGACGATGCCGCGGTAGCGGTTTTTCTTGTATTTGCCGCAATGGCACTCGCCGTCCTTGGTGGGACCAAAGATGCGTTCGCAGTAAAGACCGTCTTTCTCGGGCTTGAGGGTTCTGTAATTTATAGTCTCGGCTTTTTTGACCTCGCCGTGGGACCATTTAAGTATAGTTTCGGGAGAAGCAAGACCGATCTGAATCGATTCAAAGTTGTTAAAATCTACCATATTACTTCACCTTCCTTGATCAATAGTTGTCCGAGCCGTCTTCGTCTTTGTCCGCTTCGGCGTTCTCCGCCAGTTCGGCAAAGTACTCGGCCTCGCCGTCCGCTTCGTCAATGACGTCGGGATTCAGCTCGTCCATGCCGGAGATACCGCTGTTGTCCGTCGCGTCGCCGCCGTAGTTGCTGCCCTCGTCGGCGAACTCGTCATCGCTGAGCCCGAAGGCGCTGGAGATGTTGCCGTTGTCGTCGAGGAAGCTGTAGAAGTCGGGGTTGTCCACGTCGGATCTGGTGCGGTACTTGTCGGGATTCTTGATGTAATCCTCTTCGGTCTCCCGCAGCGGGATCTCCTCGCCGCCTTTCTGGAAGACTTTCACGTCCAGCGCCAGGCTCTGCAGCTCTTTGATGAGGACTTTGAAGGATTCGGGGATGCCGGGCTCCGGCACGTTCTCGCCCTTCACGATGGCTTCGTAGGTCTTCACGCGGCCGACGGTATCGTCGGATTTGATGGTGAGGATCTCCTGCAGCGTGTACGCGGCGCCGTAAGCTTCCAGCGCCCAGACTTCCATTTCGCCGAAGCGCTGGCCGCCGAACTGCGCTTTGCCGCCCAGAGGCTGCTGCGTGACCATGGAGTAGGGACCCGTGGAGCGCGCGTGCATCTTGTCATCGACCAGGTGATGCAGCTTGAGGTAGTACATGTAACCGACAGTGACGCGGTTCTCGAAGGGTTCGCCGGTGCGGCCGTCGTACAGAACGGTCTTGCCGTCCTGCTCTTTGCCCGCCAGCTTCAGGGTCTCGAGAATGTCTTTCTCGGACGCGCCGTCAAATACGGGAGTCGCGATCTTCCAGCCCAGCGCTTTGGCCGCGTAGCCAAGGTGGACTTCCAGCACCTGACCGATGTTCATTCGGGAAGGCACGCCCAGCGGGTTCAGCACGATCTCCAGCGGAGTGCCGTCGGGCAGGAAAGGCATATCCTCTTCGGGCAGTACGCGGGAGACAACGCCTTTGTTTCCGTGACGTCCGGCCATTTTGTCACCGACGGTGATCTTTCTCTTCTGGGCAACGTACACGCGGATCATCCGGTTCACGCCGGGGTCAAGCTCGCTGTCGGTCTCGCGGGTGAATTCTTTGACGTCAACGACGATACCGTACGAACCGTGCGGCACTCTCAGCGAGGTGTCGCGGACGTCGCGGGCTTTTTCGCCGAATATCGCGCGCAGCAGGCGCTCTTCGGGCGTGAGCTCGGTCTCGCCTTTGGGCGTGACTTTACCGACCAGAATGTCGCCGGCGCGGACTTCGGAACCGATAATGATGATACCGGTGGAATCCAGCATCTTGCGGGCGTCGTCGCCGATGTGCGGCACTTCGGGAGTGATCTCTTCGGGGCCCAGCTTGGTGTCGCGGGCTTCGCACTCGTATTCTTCAATATGTATAGAAGTGTACGCGTCTTCCTTCACCAGTTTCTCGCTGATGAGGACGGCGTCCTCGTAGTTGTAACCTTCCCAGGTCATGAAGCCGATCAGCGTGTTGCGGCCGAGAGCGATCTCGCCGTGATCCGTTGACGGACCGTCCGCGATAACGTCGCCTTCTTCGACCCATTCGTCGAATTTGACCACGGGGCGCTGGTTGATGCACGTTGCCTGGTTGGAACGCATGAACTTAAGCAGTTTGTACGTATCGATCGTGCCGTCCTCGCGGACAATAACGATCTCCCGTCCGGACACGTTCTTCACCCGTCCGGCCGCTTTCGCCAGCACTACCGCGCCGGAGTCGTGCGCCGCCTTGTATTCGATACCGGTGGCAACGATCGGAGCCTGCGTTCTCATCAGCGGCACCGCCTGGCGCTGCATGTTGGAGCCCATCAGGGCACGGGACGCGTCGTCGTTCTCCAGGAACGGGATCATGGCGGCGGCAACCGACACGACCTGCTTGGGCGAAACGTCCATGTAGTCGACCTGCTCCGGCGGCACTTCGATGAACTGATCGCGGAAGCGGCAGACAACTTTCTTATTAAGGAAGTGGCCCTCTTCGTCCAGCGGCTCGTTGGCCTGCGCCACGATGTACTGGTCTTCCATGTCGGCCATCAGGTAGTCAATGCGTTTGGTGACGCAGCCGGTCTCTTTATCGTATTTGCGGTACGGCGCTTCGATGAAGCCGTACTCGTTGATGCGGGCGTACGTGGACAGCGAACCGATCAGACCGATGTTGGGACCTTCAGGCGTCTCGATGGGGCACATTCTGCCGTAATGGGAGTAGTGCACGTCGCGGACTTCGAAGGTGGCGCGGTCGCGGTTCAGGCCGCCGGGGCCCAGTGCGGAAAGACGGCGCTTGTTGGCCAGCTCGGCCAGCGGGTTGGTCTGGTCCATGAACTGGGACAACTGCGACGATCCGAAGAATTCGCGGATGGCGGAGGAAACGGCGCGGGTGTTGACAATGGCCTGCGGGGTAACGATATCGCGGTCCAGCGTGTTCATCTTCTCGCGGACGGTCTTGTCCATACGGGAGAGACCGATGCGGAACTGGTTCTGCAGCAGTTCGCCGACGCAGCGGATGCGGCGGTTGCCCAGGTGGTCGATGTCGTCAACGTTGCCCACTTCGCGGTCCAGATTCAGCAGGTAGCTGAAGGAGGCGATCACGTCGTCCAGCGTAAGGTGTCTCGGCACGAGCTCGGCGGCGCGGGCAATGACTTCTTTCTTCAGCAGCTCTTCGTCGTCGCCGCACGCTTCCAGGATCTCCTTAAGCACGGGCAGATAGACGCGCTCTTTGATGCCGGCGTCCATCGGATCGAAGGGTACGTAGCCGTCGAGTTTGACGGTGTTGTTGCCGATGACCTTGCAGGGAGCGCTGGGTGTGTTGATGTATACGGTATTGACGCCGGCGTCCTGGATCTTTTCGGCCAGTTCGCGGCTGATCGTCTCGCCCGCTTCAGCGAGGATCTCGCCGGTGCCGGGGTCAATGACGTCCGCGCACACTTCGCGGCCGGCAATGCGGGCATACAGCGACAGTTTCTTATTGAACTTGTAGCGGCCGACTTTGGAGAGGTCGTAGCGCTTGTCCTCGAAGAACATGCCGGTCAGCCAGCTGCGCGCGTTTTCCACGATGGCGGGCTCGCCGGGACGGATCTTTTTGTAGATCTCCAGCAGCGCTTCTTCTTCGGAGTTCAGCGTGTCTTTCTGCAGCGTGTTGGTGAGGCGATAGTCAATGAGGAGCAGCTCTTCAAAATTCTGCGCGTATTTGGGCGCGAGTTCGGACACGTTGACCGAGAACAGGTTCAGGATGTCGTCGTTGGTACCGTAGCCGAACGCGCGGAACAGCATCGTCGCCGGAACTTTGCGGTTGCGGTCAACGCGCGCATGGATGCACTCATTATAGTCGATCTCATATTCCAGCCAGGCGCCGCGGTTGGGAATGAGGGTGGTGGCCGTAGTGGTCTTGCCCTTCGCCTTGTCGAAAGTCTTCTCGTAGTACGCGCCGGGCGAACGGACGAGCTGGCTGACAATGACGCGCTCCGCGCCGTTCATGATGAACGTGCCGCTGTCGGTCATGAGCGGAAAATCGCCGAAAAACAGGGTGTCTTCTTTGATGACGCCGGTTTCCTTATTAATAACGCGCACGCGCACGTTAAGGGGCGCGGAATACGTGGAGTCGCGCTCCTTGTTTTCCTCTATCGTGTATTTCGGCTTGTCGTCGAGTTTGTAGTCAACGAACTCGAGCACGAGGTTGCCGGTATAATCTGTGATTGGTGAGAAGTCTTTGAAGATTTCTTTGAGTCCGACTTCCAGGAAATGACGGTACGAGTCTTTCTGGATAGCGATAAGGTTCGGCATTTCAAGGATCTCCTGGATCCTCGAGTAGCTCTGTCTCTCGGTTTTACCATATTTTACGGTATGCACCATAGCAGAAGATCACCCCATATGTTGTATTGCTTTGCTTGCGTGTAACTTCCCGCTTGAATCCGGCGGCGCACTGTGTTACAATACGCTCACCTGTTCCCTTTCGGGGTCAATTTTCTTGCGTTTTCCGCTCCGTTTCCGCCCTTTTCGGAGGGTGGGTCCACCGAGCGTGAGATTACAACGCAGTTTGACATTATATCATATAGTAATCAATATGTCAATGCATATTTTGCCCGATTTTGCAATATGGTATTTATTAAATTTCTGTAAATTTTGCCCGGGTTCGGGTGTAGTGTATTAAGTTTCTGTTAATAAACGGTAACAAATTTGTAAACTTTTCGGGCGGCGGTTCCGGCGGGTCCGTCGGGCGGCTGAAGCAGGGCGGTCGGGCGGCATCTGTGAACCGCGCAAACGGGCAAATGTAAGACAATCTTGCCTGTTTGAGCCTGTTTGTCTTACTTTTCGAGGATCAAGAAGGAACAAATTAAGACAATAATACTCGTTTGAGGAATTATGTCTTATTTTGCCCGCTGATCAGCAGCTAAAACGAGCGAGAATGTAAGACAAACTCGCCCGTTTGAACCCGTTTGTCTTATTTTTCTGAAAAAAAGAAAAACCGGGGCGTCGCCTTGCAGATTTTTGTTGATATTGCCCCGCCGATATGGTACAATTTTGATCGACGACCGATAGATCGGACAATTGACAATCCACCAACCAAAGAAAAGGAGCGTAAAAATGGCTACTAAAAAAGACAATAATGCGGCGCAGGATGCCGCGACAAAAGCACTGGCTGCTGTTCAGGCCAAGAAAAGTGCTGAAAAAGCAAAAGTCCAGCACAATATTACTCACGTGGAGCAACAGACCGTAGGCAAAACCGAGCTGCTGGCCGTGACCCGCAAGAACGCGATGCCGTACCGCATTCTGGCAGTTGTCCTGTGGATACTGGGCATCGGCTTTGAAGTGCTCGCGATTCTATTCTTTAAGAAAGTGATTAAATGGGACTTCGCCCTCAGCAATCCCGGATACTACATCAGCTGGATCGTCTGCATCGTGCTTGACTTCATCTGCGTCATGGCCGGTTCGCTGCTGTGGAAGAAGGCCAACCACCTCGATCCCGCGTCGGAAAAGAACAAGACGCGGTTCTGGCTGCATAACAACCTGGGCGTGATCGTTGCGGTCATTGCCTTCGTTCCTTTTATCATTTTCGTATTGACGGACAAGAAGGCCAACAAGCAGTCCAAGGCGATCGCGACGGCAATTGCCGCCGTACTGATCATTGCCGCCGTACTGATCGGTATCGACTGGCATCCGGTTTCCCAGGAAGAGATGCTCGAAGAAGCCGGCATCGAGACTGGTCAGGTTTTTGATCATGTTTATTGGACTAAAAGCGGCACCAAATACCATCTATATGAGGATTGCGGTCATCTTAAAAATTCACCGGATTTAATGGAAGGCTCTTCTCAGGCTGCTATTGAAAACAAAAAGACCGAAATGTGCAAAGATTGCTACGCACGCGGAGTTAAGGATGGAATTGTTACCGAGGTTGATAATACCGAAGAAAACAAGACCGAGACGCCGACAGACGAGGTAGTCGCACCGGCGGAGTAGTTTTGCTGTGCCGGGTACGGCGTTAAACTATCTTGTCAACATGCCCCGCGGACATCAAAGCCGCGGGGTTTTTGTTTCAAAAGCGGTCGCTTTTGTTGACTTCCCTTCGTGAAAAAGAGTATACTTTGAAGTAGCAACTCACCGTTGTGCGTAATTGAGAGGAGACCATATCATGAAACATCTGACGAAACGCTTTTTGCTGGTTATTATGGCAATTTGTTTGATCGCGAGCGCGCTGCTTTCCGGCTGTGTGCCCGTTGACACGTTGACAGATGATCTTAACATAGAAGAATCTAGCAACAGCTATCCGGTATCCGAGGAAGAACTGCTGGAAGCTGCAGGGATTGCAGGAAAAGTATACTGGATAGAAGACAGTAACGTGTGTCACTTGTATATGGATTGCGGCTCGCTGAACCACGCAGCGGAGCTGTTCGAGGGCTCGGCGCAGGCGGCGATCGAAAACGGCAAGACCCGCATGTGCAAATCCTGCAAAGAACGTGCTGAAAAAGCCGCAGAGCAAGAACTGCTGGAAGCCGCCGGTCTGGGAAATCACGTATACTGGACCGAAAGCGACACCGTGTACCATGCGTATGATGATTGCGGCAAGCTGAACCACAGCGTAACTTTATACGAGGGCACAACGCAGGCGGCGATCGAAAACGGCAAGACCGACCTGTGCAAATTCTGCGAATCGCGTGCCGAAAAAGAAGCCGCAGAGTGGCAGACGGATTAAATCAACAGCAGTTCCGCTCACCACATCTCGATCGCAATAATAAGGAGACCACTCACCATGTACATCCCGGACGGCAAAGAACTCGCGCGCAAACTGGACGCGGCGGTCGACAAAGGATTCGAGGAAAACCTGTACTGCGGCATCGCGCTGCGCGTGCTGCAAAACGGCGAAACGGTAGCGGAAGTCATAAAGGGCGTCCGCGACATGGACACAAAGGCGCCCGTCACCGGCGACACCATGTTCCGGCTCGCGTCGATGACCAAACCCGTGACTGCATCGGCGGTGTTGTCCGCACAGGACAAAGGGCTTTTGAACCTGTTTGACCCCGTGTATGAATACCTGCCCGATTACCGCGAAATGTGGGTCGGAAAGCTGGAGAAACACGAAGACGGCAGCGTGGACGTGGTGCCCGCGGAAAAAGCCAAAAAACCGCTGCGCATACATCATCTGCTCAGCCATGTGAACGGCATTGCCTCCGGCGAACTGGGCAACATCCAGTACGACCGCATGACGCCCGCCGACCGGCAGTCGCTGGCCACCGTCACCGACTGGATGGGCAAAAACCTGCTCCTGGACTTCCAGCCCGACGAAGTGACCGGGTACAGCGGCGTGGCGGCGCAGGACGTTGCCGCCCGCATCGTGGAACTCGTGTCCGGCATGCCCTTCGACGAATATATTCAAAAGACGCTGTTCGATCCGCTGGACGTCAAGGACATCACCTTCCACCCCACCGACGAGCAGTGGGACCGCATGATGTGCATGCACGCGCGGGACGCCGAGGGCCGCAGTTTCATGGACAAATCGCTGGGCCATACCACGTTCGAGCGCTTCCCCATCACGTATTTCAGCGGCGGCGCGTCGCTTACCGGCACCTTGAACGCATATACGAAGTTCGCCGAAATGCTGCGGCTGGGCGGCGAATACGGTGGCAGACGCATCCTCTCCCGCGCCGCCGTCGGACAGATGCAGACGCCGTGGCCGCTGCCCGGCACAGTTGGCATCGGACCGGTGGAGACCTGGGGGCTGGGCGTGCGCGTTGTCCGCGACGGGCATCCGTGGCTGCCTTCTGGCGTCTTCGGCTGGAGCGGCGCGTACGGCACGCATTTCTGGATCGATCCCGCCAACAACATCACCGCCATAATGATGCGCAACTCCCGCGTTGACGGCGGCGCCGGCGCGGCGGCAACGCTCCGGTTCGAAAAAGCCGTTTACGACTATAAAGATTGACCCCGATACCGACAACACATACCGACCACAAAGCTCGGCAACTCACGAAAGGACAACGACCATGGAACTCAGCAACATCTACACCTGCGACCCCAACGAAAAACCTTTGGACAACCTGGTGACCGACGGCGGCTTCGTCGGCATTTTCCGCACCATCGCGGTGATCGGCGACAGCCTTTCCTCCGGCGAGCTCGAAGCCCGCGACGTGGGCAGCCCCACCACCTACCACGACTGGTTTGACTACTCCTGGGGCCAGTACCTCGCGCGCCTCGCCGGCACGAAAGTCTACAACTTCTCCCGCGGCGGCATGACGGCCTCCGAATACTGCAACAGCTACGCGGACGCCATGGGCTGGTGGGGCAAGGACAAACTCGCGCAGGCGTACCTGATCGCGATGGGCTGCAACGACATCTTCGGCCTGAACCAGGAAATGGGCAGCGTAGAGAATGACGTGAAGGACAACTGGCACTACAACAACCCGACGTTCTGCGGCTACTACGCGCGCATGATCCAGCACTACAAAGAGCTGCAGCCGGAGGCCAAATTCTTCCTGATCACGATGCCCCGGGAGCCGGTCAACAACGACATGGAGCGGGATTTTGAGAACAAACGCATTGCCCATCGCAACTTGATGTACGATCTGGCGGCGCATTTTGACAATACTTACGTCATTGACCTGCACGACTACGCGCCGGAGTACGACGCCAACTTCAAGCGTATGTTCTTCACCAGCGGCCATATGAACGCGGCGGGCTACCTGCTCACGGCCAAAATGGTGGCGTCGTACATGGACTACATCATCCGGCACGACATGGACAATTTCAACCAGTCCGGCCTCATCGGCACCGGCTTCCATTTCTGCGGGTGATACTCTAAACGGCGCACGCCGCTTTGATCTTTTCCACCGCGGCCGCGAGCAATTCGTCCGGGATGTTCAGTGCCGGCATCAGCCGCACTTTATCCTTCGCCGTCAGGCACAGCACGCCATCGTTTATCAGCCTGCTCACGATCTCCGGAGCAGGCTTTACTGTTTTGAGCCCGATCAGCAGACCCAGGCCGGTCACCGCGGTTATCCCCGCCGCGCCGGTGAACTCGCGCATCATATAATCAGATTTTGCCTTGACCCCCGCCAGCAGTTCGTCGTCGATCCGCGACAGGATCGACAGCGCCGCCGCGCAGCAGACCGGATTGCCGCCGAACGTCGACCCGTGATCGCCGAAGCCCAGCACGTCCTGCGCCTTTTCACCGATCATTGTCGCGCCCAGAGGCAGACCGCCCGCGAGCCCCTTCGCCGTTGACACCACGTCGGGCGTGATCCCGTACTGCATGTACGAATAAAGCGTTCCGGTACGGCCGTTGCCCGTCTGCACCTCATCGACGATAAGGATAATATCATTTGCGCGGCAGAACTGCTCCAGCCGCACCGCAAACTCCCGCGGTATAGGCAGCACGCCGCCCTCTCCCTGCACGCATTCGATCATCACTGCGGCAATTTTCTCGCGTTCAGCCAGCTGTACCAGCGCGTCCATATCCCCGGCGTCAATGCTCGCAAACCCCGGCGTCAACGGCCGGAACAACTCGTGATAATGCTCCTGCCCCGTGGCGGCGAGCGTGGTCAACGTCCGTCCGTGAAAGCTGTTGTTCAGCGTCACCACCGTATAGCAGTCCGCGCCGTGCTTCTCCGCCGCGTATTTACGCGCGACCTTGATCGCGCATTCGTTGGCCTCGGCGCCGGAGTTGGAGAAGAACACTTTTTTCATGCCGGTGCGCAGGCAGAGCTGCTCCGCCAAAAGCGCGCAGGGCTCGGTGTAGTACAGATTAGACATATGCTGCACTTTGCCGATCTGCGCGGTGATCGCGCGCTGCCACTCGTCGTCCGCAATGCCGAACGCCGTGACGCCGATGCCGCAGCCCATGTCGATGTACTGTTTGCCGTCAATATCGGTCACCACGGATCCCTTGCCGCTGACGATCTCCACCGGGAACCGGTTGTACGTGCCCGCAACATACTTTTTATCTGTTTCGATTATGCTCATATCGACTCACTCCCGTTCCGGATCTCCGGATACCATTGTCCCCGCGCCTTCGTCGGTAAGCAGCTCCATCAGGATCGAATGGGGCACGCGGCCGTCCATTATGATCACATGTCTGACCCCCTGCTTGATCGCTTCGATGCAGCATTCGACTTTCGGGATCATGCCGCCGGATATCACGCCTTCGCGGCGGAGGTTGTCCGCTTCGCTGACCGTGATCTCCGGTATCAGGGTGGAAATATCGTCTTTGTCCCGCAGGATGCCGGCAATATCCGTCATCGTTATCAGCCGCTCCGCGCCCAGCGCGCCGGCGATCTGTGCCGCGGCGGTGTCGCCGTTGATGTTGTATGTATTCCCCTCCCGGTCGCAGGCAATCGTGGAAATGACCGGTATATACCCGCGCTCTAAGAGGTCGCGGACGGGGCCGATGTTGATCGCCGTGATCTCGCCTACGTAGCCGAGGCGCCGGTCTTTGACCCGCGCTTCGATAAGGTGTCCGTCAATGCCCGACAGCCCCACGGCGCGGCCGCCGCGGTTTTCCAGCAGGTTGACAAGGGTTTTATTGACCTTCCCCGCCAGCACCATCTGCACGATGTCCACGGTCTCTTTGTCGGTCACCCGCAGTCCGTCAATGAACTCCGGCTGCTTGCCCAGGCGCTGCATCATTTCGCTGATCTCGGGGCCGCCGCCGTGGATCAGGACCACTTTGACGCCGATCAGCCACAACAGCACGATGTCCTCCATCACCTGGAGCTTCAGCGTTTCGTTCACCATGGCGTTGCCGCCGTATTTGATCACGACGGTCTTGCCGTTGTACTGCTTGATATACGGGAGCGCCTGGGTCAACACCTCGGCGCGATCGGCGTTAGATAATCCGTTCAGCATTGCCGGTCCCCTTCTTTCTTAAAACGCGTCAGGTGCGGTAGTCCCCGTTGATCTTCACGTAGTCGTACGTCAGGTCGCAGCCCCGGGCCGTGGCCGCCGCGCTGCCGCTGTTCAGTTCGACAAGTATCTCGATCTCCGGCTTTGTGAGGATCTTTTTGGCTTTCGCTTCCGAGAACGCCACACCGGCGCCGTGTTTGCACACTTCGATCGTGCCAGCGCCGGAGCGGAAACTCACGTCGATCTTGTCCACGTCCACGTTCGCGCCGCTGTAGCCGATGGCGCACAGCACCCGGCCCCAGTTGGCGTCCGCGCCGAACATGGCGGCTTTGAGCAGACTCGAACATATGACGCTGCGGGCAACGGTGCGCGCCGTATTGACGTCCTTCGCCCCGGTGACCTTGCATTCCAGCAGCTTCGTCGCGCCTTCGCCGTCCGCCGCGATCATCCGGCAGAGCTTGACGGTGACCGCGTTCAGCGCTTCCTTAAACGTGTCGAAAGCGGGGCCTTCCGCGTCAATGAGCGCATTTCCCGCCATGCCGTTGGCCATGACGGAGACCATGTCGTTGGTGGATGTGTCGCCGTCAACGGATATCATATTGAACGTGTCCGCCACGTCCCCGGCGAGCGCTTTCCGCAGCATTTTGGGGCTGATGGCAACGTCGCTGGTTATAAACACCAGCATCGTCGCCATATTCGGGTGGATCATGCCGCTGCCTTTGGCCATGCCGCCGATCCGGCAGGGTTTGCCGTCCAGTTCGAATTCCACCGCGGCCTCTTTGAGTTTGGTGTCGGTGGTCATGATCCCTTCCGCGGCGTCGCGGTTGCCGGACCGCCGGAGCCCTTTGGCCAGTTCGTCCATCCCCGCGGCGATCGGGGCAATATCCAGCGGCTGCCCGATGACGCCCGTGGAGGCAACGATCACATCCTTCGCGGATATCCCCAGCGCTTTTGCGGTCAATTGACACATCCCTTCGGCAATTTCTATGCCGTTCGAGTTGCAGGTGTTAGCGTTGCCGCTGTTGCAGATGACCGCCTGCGCCGTGCCGTTTTTCAGGTTCTGCTTCGTGACCGTGAGCGGGGCGCCTTTGACCAGGTTGGTAGTGTACACCGCCGCGGCCGCCGCCGGCACTTCGCTGTATATGAGGGAAAGATCTTTTTTGTCCCGGTTTTTGCGGATCCCGCAGTGTATGCCGCTGGCCCGGAATCCTTTGGCGCTGCACACGCCGCCATGTTTGTTGATCATAATTCAGTCCCCATTTCCTGCTTTCCGAGAAGAAGGCCGTTGTCCTCCTTCAGCCCGAGCACTATATTCATATTCTGTATCGCGGCGCCGGACGCGCCTTTGCCCAGATTGTCGAACACCGCGATGGCGGTCATGCGCTCGCCTTCGCCGCACACGGTGATGACCATGTCGTCCCTGCCCGCGAATTTATCCGCCGCGAGGAACCCGCCGTCGTCAATATCCGCCTCGAACCGCACCAGCCCGGTATTGTAGTACTCGCGGTACACTTCGGCGATCCGGTCTTTGGACGCCCCGGTCAGGCTTTGCCGGAGCGGCACGTTCACCGCCATGCCGGAATAGAACGCGCCCACTACCGGGCAGAACACGGGCTCATGATCCAGGCCGCAGAGCTTCCGCATTTCGGGCAGGTGCTTGTGGGTCTGGGTCAATCCGTACACCCGCGGCGCTCCGAGCCGCACCGCTGCGTCGGGCGCTTCGTAATCGGCGATCATCTTTTTGCCTCCGCCCGAGTACCCGGTGAGCGAGAAGCAGTCGAGCCGGCTGTCTTTTGGCAGGATCCCTTCCTGCACCAGCGGGGCAACCAGCGCCACAAACCCGCCGGCATGACACCCGGGGTTGGCAATGCGCTTCGCCTTTGCGATCTTTTCCCGCTGTCCGCGGAGCTCCGGAAAGCCGTACACCCAGCCGTCCGTCGTCCGGTGCGCGGTGGAGGTGTCAATGATCACCGTCTCCGGGTTTTCAACCAGGGTGACCGCTTCGCGGGCCGCGTCGTCAGGCAGGCACAGAAATACCACGTCGGCGGAGTTGATCCGCTCCGCTCTGGCTTTTGGGTCTTTCCGCAACTCGTCAGGGATGCCCAGCAGGTCAATTTCGTTCAACCCCGCCAGCCGCTCATATATTCGCAGTCCGGTGGTTCCGGCGCTGCCGTCAATAAATATCCGTGGTCTGCCTTTCATGTCCTGTGTTCCGCCCTTGGTGTCTCGGAGTACCCGGCCTTGCGGTACTCCTGTTGCGCATTATATACTTAATGTTGCCGGTTTTCAAGGGTTTATTCATAAAAAAGAATAAAATTTATTTTTATTCGCTTTTGAGTGAATAATTAACGATATTATTCGTTTTCCGCCGGCCTTCCGGCAACCGCGGCCGGATCCTCCGCCATAATAACCATGGCGCTCGCTCATTTTTGGGAGTATGAAAAGACGCTGTCATAGCAATTTGGACTTTTTTTGATTTTGCTATGACGCACTTGGCAGGTTTCGCTCATTTTCAGACTGGAGGCGGCTTCTGTTTCTGAACAATCTTTCAATTTCTGCCCTTGTTGGAGCGAAATCGGGCAACATTGAACCTTAGAGGTCATAGCAATTCTTTTATTTTGATGTTTTGCTATGATTATAAGGCCCTGCCCTGAGCTTTGTCTTCTGAAGAGAAGGAGCCCACGTCATAGCATTTTTAGCTTTTCGTCGGTTTGCTATGACATCCGAATTCTTTACCGCGTTGCTGGAATCGAGAAAAGGCGCCCAATGGTTTGAAATGAAATGCAGTTAGCACTATAGTCAGCACTATCTTGGTATTTTACCCGTTGACAACCCCAAACCGCCGTGATATAATGGTTAGCGTCGGCTAACTGCCGGCGAAAAAAGATACAGCAAAGCGGTCGACGCTTTATTTTTGAAGCACGAGTTAGCTGAGGCTAACCGCCTTTGCCGGCCCGACCGCAAGGAGAAATATATATGTTACATAATGTTATCCTCGGAATCGCGATCCCGTTCATAGGCACGGCGCTGGGCTCGGCGTGCGTGTTCTTTATGAAAAAGGAATTAGGAAGGAACGTGCAGCGGGCGCTCCTCGGGTTCGCCGGCGGAGTTATGGTGGCCGCGTCGATCTGGAGCTTGTTGATCCCAGCCATGAATCAATCCGCAGACAAAGGCAGGTGGGCATTTTTGCCCGCGTTCATCGGTTTCTGGCTCGGCATCCTGTTTCTGTTGCTGCTTGACCGGATCATCCCCCACCTGCACATGAACGCGACGCAGGCGGAAGGCCTAAAAAGCAAAGCCAAAAAGACCACGATGATGGTGCTGGCGGTCACGCTGCACAACATACCCGAAGGTATGGCGGTGGGCGTGGTGTTTGCCGGGCTGCTGTCCGGCTCGGCGGAGATCACGGCGGGCGGCGCGCTGGCGTTGTCGATCGGCATCGCGATCCAGAACTTCCCCGAAGGCGCGATCATATCCATGCCGCTACATGCGGAGGGCAATTCAAAAGGCAGGGCGTTTCTCGGCGGGGCGTTGTCCGGGGCGGTGGAACCGGTGGGAGCGGTGTTGACCGTACTGTTCGCGGGGCTGTTCGTCCCTGCCATGCCGTATCTGCTATCGTTTGCCGCCGGCGCGATGATCTATGTTGTCGTCGAAGAGCTCATA
>JAFZSK010000040.1 GCA_017620915.1 Clostridia bacterium
AAAGCCGGCGACGCGCTAGTTGAAGGCGACGTATTCGGCACGGTCAAAGAGACCGAACTGGTCACGCAGCGCATAATGCTGCCTAAAGGCGTATCCGGCACGGTCAAAGAGATCCGTGAAGGCGACTTCACCGTTGACGAACCGGTCGGCATTCTGGTTGATTCCCGCGGCAGGGAACAGGATCTTAAAATGATTACCACTTGGCCGATCCGCGTGGGCCGTCCGTATGCGCAGAAACTGCCGCCGACGGAACCGCTTTCCACCGGTCAACGCAATATCGACACCCTTTGCCCGATCGCCAAAGGCGGCGCGGCGGCAATACCCGGCCCCTTCGGCAGCGGCAAAACCGTGGTTCAGCATCAGCTTGCCAAATGGGCGCAGGCAGACATCGTGGTCTACATCGGCTGCGGCGAACGCGGCAATGAAATGACCGACGTGCTGAACGAGTTTCCGGAGATCATTGACCCGCGTTCCGGCAAGTCGCTGATGGAGCGCACCGTGCTGATCGCCAACACTTCCGATATGCCGGTGGCCGCGCGTGAAGCATCTATTTATACAGGTATAACAATTGCCGAATATTTCCGCGACATGGGCTATGACGTGGCGATCATGGCGGACTCCACCTCCCGCTGGGCGGAGGCGCTGCGCGAAATGTCCGGCCGTCTGGAAGAGATGCCGGGCGAAGAAGGATATCCGGCGTATCTGGGTTCCAGACTGGCGCAGTTCTACGAACGCGCCGGTATCGTGCATACTCTGGGCAATCGGCCGCGTACCGGTTCCGTTACCGCCATCGGCGCGGTGTCGCCTCCCGGCGGCGATATTTCCGAACCGGTCTCGCAGGCAACGCTCCGTATCGTAAAAGTGTTCTGGGGTCTGGATTCCGCACTGGCGTACGCGCGCCATTTCCCGGCGATCAACTGGCTGAACAGTTATTCGCTGTATGTCAACAGCCTGACGCCCTGGTTTATTAAAAACATTGCCCCCGACTGGATCGAGAAGCGCGCCACTATGATGAAGCTGCTCCAGAAAGAAGCCGAGCTGAACGAGATCGTGAAACTGGTGGGTGTGGACGCGTTGTCCGCCCAGGATCGCCTGGTGCTCAATGCCACCCGCTCTATCAGAGAAGACTACCTGCAGCAGGACGCAATGGACGAAGTTGACACCCACGCCTCGTACAGCAAAATGTATGGCCTCATGTCGCTGGTTCTGGAATATTACACCAAATGCCTCGATTCCATCAAACGCGGTGTAAGCTTCCGCGGCATCGATCATCTGGCCGTTACCGAGCGTATCGGCCGCATCAAATTTGTACCGGAGGACCGTTTCCCCGCGGAACTGGAGGAAGTCAGAAGCGCACTGGACAGCGAGCTGCGTGAACTTGAGAACAGGGAGCTGAGTGAATAATGCAAAAAGAATATAAAACTATAACTGAAATTGCCGGCCCGCTCATGATGCTGAACAAAGTCACCGATGTCAGCATGGGCGAACTGGGCGAGATCATGCTCTCTGACGGCAGCAGAAAAATGTGCAAGGTCATGGAGATCGACGGCGATGTGGCGGTGGTACAGCTGTTCGGCTCTTCCGCCGGTATCAATCCGCAGGAAAGCACGGTTAAGTTCCTTGGCCACGGCACCGAGCTCGCGGTGTCCGAAGATATGCTGGGCCGCGTGTTCGACGGTCTGGGCCGTCCGATCGACGGGGGACCGGAACTGCTCGCGGAGGAACGGCTGGATGTCAACGGCCTCCCTATGAACCCCGCCGCCCGCGAATATCCTTCTGAGTTTATTCAGACCGGTGTTTCCGCAATTGACGGCCTTAATACGCTGGTGCGCGGCCAGAAGCTGCCCATATTCTCCGCATCCGGTCTGCCGCACTCGGAACTGGCGGTGCAGATCGCGCGGCAGGCCAAAGTACTGGGCGACGACAGCCGGTTTGCCGTGGTATTTGCGGCAATGGGCATAACGTTTGAAGAAGCCAACTTCTTCATTGACGATTTCCGCCGCACCGGCGCGCTGTCCCGCAGCGTGCTATTCATAAACCTGGCCAACGACCCATCAGTAGAACGTATCTCCACGCCGCGAATGGCGTTGACCGCCGCGGAATATCTGGCATTTGAACAGCATATGCACGTGCTGGTCATCATGACCGACATTACATACTATTGCGAAGCGCTGCGCGAGATCTCCGCTGCCCGCAAGGAAGTGCCCGGCCGCCGCGGCTATCCCGGCTATCTGTACACCGACCTGGCGACGCTGTACGAGCGCGCGGGCAAGAAACGGGGAATTGACGGCAGTATCACGCTGATCCCGATATTGACCATGCCCGAAGACGATAAGACACATCCGATCCCGGACCTGACCGGGTATATTACGGAAGGGCAGATCATATTGTCCCGCGACCTGCACCGCAAAGGCATCACACCGCCCATTGACGTGCTGCCTTCGCTTTCGCGTCTGAAGGATAAAGGCATCGGCGATGGCAAGACCCGCGCGGATCATGCCAACACGATGAACCAGCTGTTCTCCGCATACTCCCGGGGTAAAGAGTGCAAAGAACTGGCAACAGTGCTGGGCGACTCGGCGCTCTCCGAAATGGATCTGAAATACGCGGAATTTGCGGACAAGTTCGAACAGGAATACGTTTCGCAAGACTTCAACAACAACCGCGGCATCGAAGATACGCTGGATATCGGCTGGAAACTGCTCCGGATCTTCCCGAGATCCGAATTGAAACGCATCAAGGATGTGCATCTGGACAAGTATTACAACGACGGTACAGACACGGGTGACAAATAATGGCCAGACTTAACGTCAGCCCGACACGCATGGAATTGAACCGCCTCAAAAAGCGGCTCGCCGTGGCCAGGAACGGGCATAAACTGCTGAAGGACAAGCGGGATGAACTGATGAAACAGTTCATGAAATTGATACGCCGCGATCAGGAACTGCGCCGGGAAGCCGAAGCGCAGCTGGAAAGCACGCAAAATGATTTTCTGCTGGCCGGCGCGCTGCTCTCGGACGAGAGTCTGAACGCCGCGCTGATGCGTCCGTCCCGCACCGCTTCTGCCGAAGTCACTTTCCGCAACATGACCGGCGTCAGCGTGCCTGAATTCGAATATAAGATAAGTTCCGGCACCGGTGATCCGCTGTGCTACGGTTTTGCCGATACCAATGCGTCGCTGGACCGCGCTGTTACCAAAATGGATGCGATATTAGAACCGCTGCTCGAACTGGCGCGCGTGGAAAAAGCCGCCCGGCTGCTCAGCTGTGAGATCGAAAAAACGCGCCGCCGCGTCAATGCGCTGGAATACGTAATGATCCCGCAGTTGGAAGAAACGATCAGATACATAATGATGAAAATGGAAGAAAACGACCGCAGCACCAAGATCCGGCTGATGAAGGTCAAAGATATGGTGCTGGAGAAGAAGTAAGATTTCACACAGGAGGTCAATCATGAATATCGGATTATTCGGCGCCGGCAACATGGGCGGCGCGCTGCTCGAAGCGATAATTAAAACCGGAAAACATTCTATTGCCGTATTCGATCCGTCTGAAGAAGCAAAAAAGCATTTCGCGGATCGTACGGGTGTGAAGTTCACATTGTCCTCTGAAGAAGCGGCGGCGGGACGGAATCTGATCATAATCGCGGTCAAGCCCAATATTGTCCCCGGCCTGATCAATACGATCGCGCCGGTGATTCGCGACAGTCAGACGGTGATTCTGTCCGTTGCCGCCGGTGTAAAAACGAGGGTTTATACGGATGCTCTGGGCGCCGGGTTCCCGATCGTACGCGCTATGCCTAATCTGCCCGCGCTCGCCGGTGAAGGGTATACCGGATTATATTATAAGAACGCGGATCATATCCCGAATGATATAAAATCCGCCATTACGGAAATATTCAGCGAAGTAGGCGAGACCGCGGAATTTGCTGCGGAAGACTATATCGATAAATTGATCCCGGTTACATCCAGCAGTCCGGCGTATATCTGCATGCTGATCGAAGCTATGGCGGACGGCGCGGTACGGCTGGGTTTCACGCGCGCCGAAGCGTACCGTATGTGCGAACAGGCGGTGTTGGGGACTGCTGCGTATCTGAAAGAGACCGGCATGCATCCTGCGGAGCTCAAAGACCGCGTATGTTCGCCGGCAGGTACTACTATCGAGGCGGTAGCGGCGCTGGAGGAGAAAGGCTTCCGGGCAGCGATACTGGACGCCATGGATAAATGTCTTGGAAAGCTTGCTAAATAACGATTATTCTACTTTTCAGCGCTCGGGGAGCAGTTCAGTTATGAAATCCGTTTCGATCCATACCGATGGTGCATGTTCCGGCAACCCGGGTCCGGGCGGCTGGGCTGCAATTATCGTTTACGGCAAGAAAGAGCTGGAACTGTGCGGATTTGAACCGGACACCACCAACAACCGCATGGAACTTACTGCCGCCATCAAAGCGCTGGAAGCGCTGAGAGAACCCTGCCGCATAAATCTGTATTCGGACAGTACATATCTGGTATCCGCGTTCAACGAAGGCTGGATATACAACTGGAGTGCGCACGGCTGGAAACGCGGGAAGGAAGACGTTAAAAATCCCGACCTGTTCAAGCGGCTGCTGGAATTGTCTGCTGTCCATAATATCACCTGGATACATGTTAAAGGGCACGCGGACAACGAATACAACAACCGCTGCGACGCCCTCGCGGTCAATTGCTACAAAGAACATTTGGCAGAAACCGGCGCGGACCGCGACAGACCGTACACCGGCGTGCTGGAAGAAACGATCGAGTCCCGGGAGACATATTTTCGAGGCCGGGTGTTTGACGTTGAAAAACGGCAAGTTTCATTGCCCGACGGATACAAAAGTGAACGTGAGATAGTGCTGCATCCCGGCGGCGCTGCGATAGTGGCACTGGATGCGGACAATAATGTGTTTCTGGTCCGTCAATACCGTTCGGCCGCAATGCAGCCCATGCTGGAGATCCCCGCCGGCCGGCTCGAAAAAGGCGAAGATCCGAAAGCCGCCGCGATCCGCGAACTGCGGGAGGAGACCGGATTGACCGCCGAACCGGATAAAGTCGAATTGCTCACCGAAGTATACGCCACACCCGGCTACTGCTCCGAAAAGCTCAGTATTTATTTTACTAAATGCGATTCCGCCGCGGGCAAACCGCACCGCGACGCCGGCGAACTGCTGCGCTGCGAAAAATTGCTCTTCACCGAAGCGTGGTCAATGGCCGTCACAGGCCGACTGAAAGACTCCAAGACCGTCGTCGGTCTTTGCCTCGCTAAAGAACGGCTCGACACAAACCGCTGAATTTCTTGACTTTACCCGCGTATTGTTGTATCATATGCTGAAAATTTATTTTAGGAGGCCTCTGCTTTAATGAACAAAGGAGAGAGCATGGCCAAGGTCTATGATCCGGGCCAGGTAGAGAAACAGATATACGACAACTGGGAACAGAGCGGATACTTCAAGGGCGTCATTGATCCTGACAAGAAACCGTTCACTATCGTCATACCGCCGCCGAACATTACCGGTCAGCTGCACATGGGTCACGCGCTGGATGAAACGCTGCAGGATATCATTATCCGTTATAAGCGTATGCAGGGTTATTCGGCACTGTGGCTGCCGGGCACCGATCATGCCAGCATTGCCACCGAAGCCAAGATCGTGGACGCTCTCGCAAAAGAAGGGCTCACAAAAGAAGAGATCGGCCGCGATGAATTCCTGAAACGCGCCTGGGCGTGGCGGGAAAAGTACGGAAACCGCATCGTTAAGCAGCTGCGTTCTCTCGGTTCCTCCTGTGACTGGGACCGCGAGCGCTTTACTATGGATGAAGGATTGTCCAAAGCCGTTCGCGAAGTATTCGTGCGGCTGTACGATAAAGGCCTGATATATAAAGGCGAGCGCATCACCAACTGGTGCCCGTGCTGCAATACCTCCATTTCCGACATCGAGATCGAATACAGCGAAGACGACGGCAATTTCTGGTATATCAATTATCCCTTCGCGGACGGCAGCGGCGCGCTCATGATCGCCACCACGCGGCCCGAGACGCTGCTGGGCGACGTGGCGGTCGCGGTCAATCCCGAAGACGAAAAATACAAAGACATCGTGGGTAAGATGCTGATCCTGCCGCTGGTTAATAAAGAGATCCCCGTCATTGCCGACGATTATGTGGAGCTGGGCTTCGGTACCGGCGCGGTCAAGATCACACCCGCTCACGACCCCAACGACTACGAAGTGGGCAAGCGGCACGATCTGCCGATCGTCCGCATCATGGACGACAAAGGCTTCATCAATGAGAACGGCGGCAAGTACGCCGGCATGGAGCGCTACGCCGCCCGCAAGCAAATCGTGGAAGACCTGAAGGCGCTGGGCCTGCTGGTCAAGATCGAGCCGCATAAGCACAACGTGGGCCATTGCCAGCGCTGCCACACCGTGCTCGAGCCCTTCGTGTCCAACCAGTGGTACGTCAAAATGAAACCGCTGGCGGAACCGGCTATTGACGCCGTAAAGTCCGGACGCATTAAATTCGTACCGGACCGCTTCTCGAAGATCTATTACAACTGGATGGAAAATATTCAGGACTGGTGCATCTCCCGGCAACTCTGGTGGGGCCACCGGATCCCGGCGTTCTACTGCGCCGATTGCGGCCATATCACCGTGTCCCGCACCGATCCCGACTGCTGTGAGCATTGCGGCAGCAAAAACATCACCCAGGATCCCGACACGCTGGACACCTGGTTCAGTTCGGCGCTGTGGCCGTTTTCCACACTGGGCTGGCCGGAGGAGACTGCGGACCTCAAGTATTTCTATCCCACCGACGTGCTCGTTACCGGTTATGATATCATATTCTTCTGGGTCGCGCGCATGATATTCTCCGCGTGCGAGCAGATGGGGGAGGTGCCGTTCAAGACGGTGTTCTTCCACGGTCTGGTACGCGACTCTCAGGGCCGCAAGATGTCCAAATCGCTGGGCAACGGCATAGACCCGCTGGAAGTCATTGATAAATTCGGTACTGATGCGCTGCGGTTCTCACTTATCACCGGCAACAGCCCGGGCAACGACCAGCGCTACCTGGAAGAAAAAGTCGAAGCCGCCCGCAACTTTGCAAATAAGATCTGGAACGCCACGCGTTTCGTACTGATGAATTTCGACGAGGAGCCGGACTTCAGCAAAGTTGACCCCGCGCGGTTCACGATGGAAGACAAGTGGATATTGTCCGCCGCCAACCGCCTGATCGCCGAAGTTACCGACAATCTCGACAAATTCGAACTCGGCGTCGCGCTCTCCAAGGTATATGACTTTGTGTGGGATGTGTACTGCGACTGGTATATCGAGATCGTAAAGCCGCGGCTGTTTGACGCGGCGTGCGAGACCCGCGCCGAAGCGCAGTTCGTCCTGAATGACGTGCTGATCAAATGTATGAAGCTCCTGCATCCGTTCATGCCGTTCGTTACCGAAGCGATCTATCAGCGGCTGTATAAGGATGCTGACAGCATCATGATCTCCGCCTGGCCGGTCACTAATGCCGCGTTCGACTATCCTGCGGAAGAAGCCGCCATCTCGTACATGATCGAAGCGATAAAACGCATCCGTAACATTCGCCACGAGATGAACGTACCGGCTTCCAAGAAAGCACATATCATTGCGGTGACCGCAGATGCCGACAAAGCGCGCATTCTTACTGAGTGCGAGCCGATGCTGCGCAACCTGGCGTATTGCGCGGGATTGACCGTAAAAGCGGACAAGGAAGGCATTGCCCGCGACGCCGCCAGCGTGCAGCTTGAAGGTGCCGCGCTGTATATGCCACTGGAAGAACTGATCGATATCGGCAAAGAGATCGAGCGCCTTACCGGCGAAATGCAAAAGTTGGAACAGGATATCGCGCGCATTTCCGCCAAACTGGCCAATGAAGGCTTTGTTTCAAAAGCGCCGGCGGCCGTAGTTGAGGGTGAGCGCGCCAAACTGGAAAAATACAGATCGATTTATGAAAGCACCGCGCAGAGACTGCGTGATATGAATGAAAGGTGATGCGATATGCTTAAATTAAGCGAAATAGTTAAAATTCTGGACGCTCAGGTCCTCACCGGCGAAGAGAATATGGATCTGGAGATCTACTCCGGCTGCGGCGCCGATCTGATGAGCGACGTTATGGCGTTCGTCAAAGAAAGTGTTATTCTCTGCACCGGTCTGGTCAACCCGCAGGTCGTACGCACCGCGGAAATGATGGATATTAAAGTACTGTGCTTCGTGCGCGGTAAAGTGCCCGGCGACCAGGTCATCGAACTGGCCAAAGAAAAGGGAATAACCATCATCGCCACACAGCACCCGCTGTTCATCTGCTGTGGAATGCTGTACAGCAACGGTATAAAAGGCAGGGGTGTTTGGAATTGAGCGAAGCTGCCGTAAAACTGCATTACGACATTGACGCCGAAGACTTTACCACCGCGGGCGAAGCTTCCAGCGGCGTAAAGAAAACATTGACGCGTCTGGGCGCCGAGCCTGACGTGATAAAGCGCGTTGCTATCGCCATGTACGAAGCCGAGATCAACGCGGTCATTCACGGCGGCGGCGGTGCCGCGGATGTGGAGATCACGCCGGAGAAGGTGACGGTAGTCATTTCAGACCAGGGCCCCGGCATTCCGGATCTGGACAAAGCCATGACTCCGGGCTGGTCGACCGCCACGAATCTCGTCCGCGAGATGGGCTTCGGCGCCGGCATGGGCCTGCCCAATATGAAGCGCTACACCGATGAGATGTATGTGGAATCGGAAGTTGGCGTAGGCACCAAAGTAACACTGATCGTCAACATGAAACGCTGAACTTCTTTAGGGGGAGTGTAATGGCTGAATATTTCCACTCTATCGTACTGGACGAGGAGCTCTGCAAAGGCTGTACCAACTGTATCAAAAAATGCCCTACGGACGCCATCCGCGTACAATACGGTAAAGCCCGCATTGAAAAAGAACGCTGCATCGACTGCGGCGAATGTGTGCGCACATGTCCTTACA
>JAFZSK010000041.1 GCA_017620915.1 Clostridia bacterium
CTGTAGAATTTCTTCCTCAGATAGTGTAAAATTGATTTGAGCCATTGTTCATTACCTCCTGTCTTTTGGTTGTGCAAGTTCATTATACAGGATCGAGCAGTGGCTCGCATTTTAAATTTACACCATTATACGGACATAACCTATTTTTTAGACGGAGACGGCGCCGGGCAAAAAAAATGAGCGAGAGGCCGGGAAATTGACTGTCACAGGAGTGCCCACGCTAGTTCGCCAACGCAGTGTCAATAAAAATCGCGGCGTCAACGCAAAAACTATTGACACCGCCCCCGTTTTATACTATAATGCGCTTTGCGACCTGGAGAAATCGCGTAGTTGGTCGAGCGCGCACGACTGGAAATCGTGTAACCGTCATAAGCGGTTCGAGGGTTCGAATCCCTCTTTCTCCGTCCAAAAAGCAGCCACCCGGCTGCTTTTTCTTTTGCCCCGCAAAAGGCAGGAAGACAGATAACAGGGCGCGTCTTCCTGCGACGGAGAAAGAGGGATTCGAACCGAGCGTCAGCACAACCGGGCACTCGAGAAACAAGTGTTTAGGTCAATTATATCCGCTATAATGAATACTTACTATGATAGAACCAATAAAACAAACAACGACAACAATACATAAAGCAGTTATTAACTTGCTTTCGGCAGAGCTAAAAGATCCGTTGCCCTTCCGTAAATGCTTTACAACAAGAATAGCAATCCCGATTAAAAGCAGTCCTAAGAAAACCAACCATAATACTTTAATATTCTTTTCTATCTCTTCTACCTCACTTGCATATAGTCCCCTTGCGTAATCCCCGTATTTGTCCGGTTCTCCATAAATGTGACCATCCAGTTTGCTTTCTGTCATCCAAAAAAACACAAAATGGACAATGCCCAATATATAAAACACAAACGTCATCAGGACATCTAATGTGACCAAAGTATTAGTACTGGGCTTTTTATTGTTCTCTCTTTCTTCCATAGTTATCCCCTTTCCAAGTAATAATAATGACAATTAGGGAGACGCAAAAAAAGGCAAACAAGTTGCAGTGTCTACGGTTTCATTATTCGCACAACATTGAAATCATAAACGGCGCTCTCATACAATGCAACTTTCAAAAAGATAAGTTCGCCTTTTACAGTGAGGTCGAAAAGACCCATTTTATAACATATACTAATGGGCATAAAAAACATGACTATAAATGAAGCATTATTACAAACAAACATGAACAATAAAAAGCGCAGATTGTCCGGTCCAACGCTTAGTTATCTTTTATTCTCCGGTATTGTTCCATTAATTTTGGGAATGTGTTTCTATATTCTTTTCTGCCCGAACGTTGTTTTTGTAAAAGCATTAACTACCTTTACCGGCATAAAGATCAGAAACAGCATCGACTTTTCTGACACATTATTATGGCTGCTTCTGCGATATTATCTGTTGGATTTTTTATGGGCACAATCTTTTTCTTCAATAGTTATGGTCATCTGCCTGGTTTACGATCTCAATAAACGAAATTGCATAATTGCCTGTGTCGCTTTATGCGTTTTTTCAGAAGTAATACAATTATTCGGCTTTGTAAATATGACTTTTGATTTTGTTGATATACTTGTTCAATTGTGCGGCCTTTGTATCGCACTTATTGTATTTAAAATAATAACAAGAAGGAGAGAAATCAAATGAAAAAAACGGGTAAACGAATCGGAGCGCTTTTTATTGCGTTCATCCTTGTTTTTGCTCTGTTCTGCAGTCTTGCATCCGGTGATGACGATAGCGGAAGCAGCGGCAGTAAAGACAAAGGCGGAAAAACCGCCACATGTAATTACTGCCACGGAACAGGAAAGGTCAAAGGAGAAACCTGTCCCTGGTGCGGCGGATCCGGTAAAACATATGACAACTATTTCAACGACATTTTAGACTAAATCGTTGAGTATATAAAAAGGCCGCTTGAAAGCATTGCATTGGTAAAGCTGACAAACGGCCTTTTTATTATGTCAGTACCGTTCGATCCCGGCCCGACTGCAGCTGTTTCTTATTTCTTCTTTTTCTTCGCGCTGGCGATAACGATCGCGCACACGGCCGCGGCAACTACCACCGCACCGATAACGACCGGAATGAGCCACTTATTGTTCTTCTTGCCGTCCGCATCCTTATTGGCCTCGGTGGGCTTCGGCGCATCCGTGGGCTTCGGAGCTTCGGTCGGCTGAGGTGCTTCAGTGGGCTGCGGCGCTTCGGTAGGAGCGGCGGTGGGTTTCTCGGTGGGCACCTCGGTAGGTGCGGGCGTTGCGATCTCGATCGCCTTGTCGGTGCCGTTGATCAGCGTGATCCAGGACGCCGGGAACCAGCTCTCGTTTTCCATATCGTCGAAATAGAATATCGCGTCGTATCCGACTTCATCATAATTGCCGTTCCACGCGCCGATCGTATCATCCGTCGCGGTCATGTAGATCACGTATTTGCCGGGAGGCAGGATGACGCCGAAATCCATTTCCACTTCCATGTTGTCCACATGGTTCTCTTTGCGGAAGGTTCCGAGTTCGGTGCCCGCGATAGTGGTGTCGTAGTCACTGTTCCAGGCGTAGATCACCGCGTCGAGAGAAGCGTTCTCCTGCGCGCCCCACGTGGGCGAACTCAGAGAGAGAGATTTGAAGGACATGCCTTCCGGAACGACGAACTCGATCGCACAGCTCTCGTGGCTGGTGAACGCCTGCGGATTGTTGACCGCGTCTTCGCGGGGGCTCAGCACGTATTTGACCGGAGCGTCCTTGGGCGGCTCGGGCGTCGCGACCGCGCCTTCGTCATTGTAGCGCTGCGCCTTCAGTTTGTTGGCGCCGTTGAGTTCCAGCAGGCTGTCAACGTCCAGCAGGCAGTACGGCGTATTCTCTTTGCCGGTGTACGCTTTGGCGTCTTCTTCTTTCTCAAAGAACGCGATCCAGGCGATGTCAATATAGTCGCCGTCGTTGACCTGGCCGTTGCCGTCGGAAGCGGTGTTCTCCGGATCGCGGTCGGGCTCCAGCGGGTCAAAACGGATCGTGTTGACGGCAGTGTATTTCTCGCTGCTCCAGATGGACTCCAGCTCGGTGACAGACGAAACGGACGTCATGTCGATGATGGCGGTCTCCCAGTTGCCGGTGTGATTGTATTTGACCGGAATGCAGGGCTCCGCCGCGGGGCTTACATAGAACTGCGCGGTGTACTCGGCGCCGGAACTGTCATACTGGGAACCGGTGCGGTAGCGGAGCGCGGCCCAGGTTACGGTATCCGGGTCGATCTTGTTATTGTTGCCCGCGCTGCTGAAAATGAAGGTGGCATAGGGGTCGTTGCCCTGCGCCGTAAATCTCACGTACTCTTCTCCCCCGGCTTCCGCGGCGAACCCCGGAATGGCGGAAAACAGCATCGTTACGACCATGACGACTGCAACTGCAAACGAAAACTTCTTGAACATATTTTTTCCTCCGTTCTGTTTTATATGTCGGACCCGGTCAATGCCGGATCTGGATATCGATCATTATTTCTTCTTTTTGCCCTTGACCGCGATCACGGCGATCACGGCGGCGGCAACAGCAATTCCGCCGGCAATGATCCCGATCAGCGCGCCGGTGGACAAACCTTTCTTATCTTCGGTGGATTTGGCCGGTTCCGCTGTGGCCGGTACTTCGGTCGGCGCGGCAGTCGGCGCGGCAGTAGGCGCCTCGGTGGCTTGCTCTGTCGGCGCGGCCGTGGGCTTCTCGGTGGGTTCCGCGGTGGGTGCGGGCGTGGGCAGCTCGATGGCGTACTCGGTGCCTTCTACCAGCAGCAGCTCAGAGAACGGGAACCACATCTCGTACTCTTCATCGTCGGTGTAGAACACGGCATCGAAATTGATCTCGTCCAGATTGCCGCCCCAGGCGCCGATGGAATCATCTTCCGCGGTCATGACGATCACGTATTTGCCCGGAGGCAGTATGACGCCGAAATCCAATACCAGGTTCATGTTGTCGGCATGCTCCTCTTCGCGGAACGTGCCGAGCTGAATGCCCTCGATGGTGGTGTCGTAATCGTTGTTCCATGCGTAGATCACCGCGTCCAGGTTAGCGTTCTCCTGCGGGCCCCATGTGGGCGAAGCGGTAAGGATGAACGCTTTGAACGACTTGCCTTCCGGCACAGTGAATTCTACCGCCACGCTTTCGTGCGTGTTAAACTGCATCGGGTCCAGATTGCGCGGGCTTACGACGTACTTCGCCGTCAGGATCTTTCCTTCGTCGAACAGCGTCACTTTGCCGGCTTTTTCCGCGTCGGCAAAAGCATTCGCCTCGTCGGCGGTCTTGAAGAACGCAACGTACGAGTAATCCATCCAGGTGATGGAGTTGGGGTCAATGCGGAAAAACGACACTTTGTTCGCGTCTTCATTAAAGCAGGCAAAGCCATTGGCGCTGAAATCGTACACCAGATATTGCCATTCCGTTTCGGCGGCGGCAAATTCCTGGTCGATATACGTTCCGGGCGCACCGGGTTCAAGCGCGGGCGTAGTGAAGAAGAACTGTCCGGTCCCGCCGGAAGAGCGGTATTTGAACAGCAGCACGGGGTGATCCAGCGTGGGTCCCCAGCCGTTTTCCGGGAAGAAGTACGCGTCGTTCGTTCCTTCGTCGCCGATAATGTGCAGGTACCGCACTCCGTTTTCGGTCTTGGGCGCGCCGGCGCAGTTTATCGCCGTGTAGTCGTCCAGGCAGGTCTTGTAGTAATCCGGAAGCGCAACGCTCTCCTCCGCCTGCACGGCGGCAATACCGGCCATGCACGTCACGCACACCGCCAGCGTCAATACAAAAGCAAACAACTTTTTCATACCGTTCCTCCTTGCTTTATCAGTCTATGGAGCTGCATTGATGCTATTATATCATTTTTTGCGCGGTTCTTCAACTGACAATTCGGCCTGTGCGATGAGGTTAGGCATTGCTGCGCCCGTTTTCAGGTCCCGGGCGCCGTCTCGAGCCTTCTGGCCCACATGTATTCATGCAAAAATAAACAAAAACACCTGTTAATACCGGTTTTTGTTTATTCCGGGCGCCGTCTCGAGCATTCCGACCCGCTCGTATTCATACAATAATAAACAAAAATGGCACGATTCATTGATTTTTGTTTATGAAGACGCTCGTCAGGAAGGGTATTGGGCAGGAAAATGAACATGAAAACCCGAAAAGATAAACAAAAACTGCGGCTGACTTGCGTTTTTGTTTATTTTTGCCGAAATAAGACGTGAAAAATGAAAATGAACGGTGTCGGTTCGCGGCCATCTGCCATTTTCCCTTTGCCCTTTGCCACTTGCCCTTTGCCCCTTACCACTTGCCCTTTGCCCTTTGCCACTTACCCCTCTCTCCCCGCCCTGCGAAGCCGAGTGAATGGCAAAGCATTTCGTTCCCCCAGAAATGCGGCGCCATCACTCGGTTCGCAGCCCTTTGCCATTTCCCCCTTGCCCCTTGCCCTCCGCCATTGTATAATATCCGCATGAAAAAGCCCAAGTCACTCAAAACCAAGATAATAGTCACAGCGGTTCTGGTGGTTCTGGCGGGGTTGTCCGCCGGGGTGCTGTTCCTCACGCGCCGCACGCCCGAAGCCGTCACGAAGTTGTATACGCAGGGCGTGTTCAAGTACATATCGTTGCCCGTCAAATGGCTCGAGAACCTCATACCGTATTCCGCGGGCGAGCTCGCGCTGTTGACATTGTGCATAGTGCTGCCCATAGCGCTGATATTATCCATCATTCGCTGCTTTACAAGAGGCTCCGCGAAGCCGATCGCCCGGTACGGGTTAAATGTATTGACCCTCGCCGCGCTGGCCGTGATACTGTACGTGTGGTTCGGGGGGCTGAATTATAACGCGTTGACCTTCGCCGAGCGCTACAACTACGAGCTGCAGGAATCCACTGCTGCGGAGCTGATGGAGCTGTGCGTTGACCTCAGCGAGCGCGCCGCCGCCGAGCGCAACAAGCTGGCACAGGACGAGAACGGCCTGGTGACCAGCGATCTGACCGTGTTCGAGCTCTGCACCATGGCGCAGGCCGGATACGACGCCATTGCCGGCCGCTTCCCCGAATTTCAGGGCTTCTATTCGCGGCCGAAACCCGCGCTTACATCTACGCTGATGTGCTATTTCCAGATCTCCGGCATCTATCCGTACATTTCGCCGGAGGCCGTCGTCAACGCCCGCACGCCCGTATACGAACTCCCCCACACTATCTGCCACGAGATGGCGCACCAGCGCGGCGTGGCGCGGGAGGACGAGGCCAATTACGTCGCCTACCTGGCGGCGGTCAACAACCCCGACCCGCTGTTCCGTTATTCCGGCTATCTGGAGGCGTTGTCCTACAGTCTCGACGCGCTCAGCCGGGCCAGCGGCGAGGCGTACCGGCGCGTATTGCCCCTGATCCACCGCGGCGTGCTGCGCGACCTTTCCGCAGCCGTCAAATTCTGGAAAAGCTTCGAAGAAAAAAATGAACTGCCGGCGAAAGTCTCGTCGACAGTTAACAATACCTATTTACAAGTTCAAAACATCCCCGACGGCACCCGGAGCTACGGGCGCATGGTGGATCTGCTGCTGGCCGAATACCGCGCGGCGCATTGACCGCCCGGCATTTCGCGGCGCATTAACCGCCCAGCATCTGGCTCCATTTCTCGTTGGCCTGCGCCTCGATCTTGGCGAGCGTGTCTCTGAAATCCGCCCGGCCGGAGAAGTAGTTGGAGAAGATCGACGCCGCGTTGTTCTTGAGGATCGACGCGATCTCCGGCGGCATCAGGCATTCGAATTTACCTACGACATCGTTGTCCGGATAACTCACGAACGCGTCGTAGTTGGTGTCTTCGTGACCGCCCACGCGCCAGAATTCATCTTCCGCCAGTGAGCGCACATTGGGTACGGAGCCGCCGATCTGGCCGTTGTACGCGCGTTGCCCTTCTTCGGTGTAGAAGAACAGCGCCAGCGCCGCGGCGGTATTCGGGTTGGCCGTGCGGTTGTACACGCCGAACCCGGTCGCACCGGCGCCCACGGCGTGCACCGGATACGCGAACCAGTCGCACACATCCCAGTCAACGCCCAGGTCGTCATACGCCTTACCTCTCGTGGCCAGTTCGGGGAACACCATGTCGTGGAAAACAACTCGCGTGGTGTTGCCGCTGACCCGGCTGTAGCGCGCCGCGATCTCGCCGGAAGCGCCCGTGGGGATCATATACCCCTGATCCATCAGCCCGATGATCTCCTCGATGCCCTGCACCACTTCCTGCGACGTCAGGTCGATGTGCTTGTTGCGCGTATCCACCCATTTGCCGCCCCAGCCCTGCAGCACCGGGATCAGCGTAGGCGCGTAGCTGAAATCGATCTGCGCGCCGACCTGGTCGTATTTGCCGTCTTCCTGGTTGATTATGGTCAATTTCTCGCAGTACTTCTTGAAATCGTCCCACGTCCAGCCTTTCGGCGGATCGGACAATCCGGCCTCTCTCAGCGCGTCTCTGTTATATATCAGCGCGATGTGGGTGTGGTCGCGGGCCACCATGTAAATGTAGCCGTTGACGCGCCCCAGGTCCATCGTGCCGGAGTAGACGTTGCCGATGTCAATATTCAGCGGCGCCAGATACTGCGTCAGATTCATCAGCGCGTTGTGCGTGACCGCGTATTTATACGTATCCTCTTCCCAGAAGAAGAACACGTCGCCGATATCGCCGGAAGAGATGCGGGTCGCCGTGCTGTTCTGGTCGGTGATGGAGATATCCACTTTGACCTTCGTGCCCGGATACTTGTTCTCAAACGCCTGCGCCAGCGCGCGGATCGAGGTCTTGCCCTCTTCCCCGGCGGAGTTGTACGCGGAGATCGTCACGGTGCCTTTGACCTGCACCTCCGCGCCTTCCTCCACGATACCGTACTGGATCGGCCGCTGCTGTTTACAGGAAAAGCAGGTAACAGTGATGATGATCACGATCACCAGCAGCACAATCTTTTTGATTTTTTTCATTTTGAACACTTCCTCGCGGGGTCAATTCAGCGGCGGCAGATAATCCATCGGATCTCTGGTCTCGCCGTCAATGCGGATCTCAAAATGCAGGTGATTGCCCGTGCTGACGCCAGTGCTGCCGACGAGGGCAATGCGCTGACCGCGCTCCACATAATCCCCTTCGTGTACCAGGAGTTTGGAGCAGTGGCCGTACAGCGTCGTCATGCCGTCGCCGTGATAAATAAGCACATAATAACCGTACGAATCGTTCCAGCGCGCCTTGGTCACCGTACCGCTGAGGGCGGCAACGATGTCCGTACCGTAGCACGCGGCGATATCGATACCGTTATGGAATTTTCTGGTTTTATATACCGGGTGGATCCGCCAGCCGTACGGCGACGAGATGCGGATGCCTTCCACCGCCGGAAACACCATATGGTTGGGATCGCTGAGCCACTCGTCCTGCTGCTGTTGCTGTTGC
>JAFZSK010000006.1 GCA_017620915.1 Clostridia bacterium
GTTGGCCGCGGACTTCCAGTTCGGCAGCTTCTCGCCCAGGAACGCGTGGAACACGGTGCCGGAAGTGTACAGCGTCTGCAGTTCGTCCTGAATGTCCAGCGCGTCGAAGATATCGGACGTGAAGCTAACGGGCATGTGCGAGCTGGTGGTGTAGTACGGCGTGCCGCAGTCGCCGCCGGCGGTGATGATGTCGGGGTAGCGGGCAACGTCGTGCTTGGCCAGTCTGTAGCTGGTGGATTCGGCCGGCGTGGCTTCCAGGTTGTACAGGTCGCCGTATTTTTCCTGATAGTCGGAGAGACGGTTGCGCATGTGATTCAGCACGTCCTTCGTGAATTCCTGCGCCTCTTCGTGGGTGAGGTCAACGCGCAGCCACTTCGCGTTCAGGCACGCCTCGTTCATGCCGACGAGACCGATGGTGGAGAAGTGGTTGTCGAAGGTGCCCAGATACCGCTTAGTGTACGGATACAGGCCCTCGTTAAGCAGCTTGGTGATGACGGTGCGCTTGATCTTCAGCGAGCGGGCGGCAATGTCCATCATATGATCCAGACGGCGGTAAAACTCTTCTTCCGTCTTGGACAGGTACGCGATGCGCGGCATGTTGATGGTGACAACACCGATCGAACCCGTGCTCTCGCCGCTGCCGAAGAAGCCGCCGGACTTTTTGCGCAGTTCGCGCAGGTCGAGGCGGAGGCGGCAGCACATTGACCGCACGTCGCTGGGCTCCATGTCGCTGTTGATGTAGTTGGAGAAGTACGGCGTGCCGTATTTGGCGGTCATCTCGAACAGGAGCCGGTTGTTCTCGGTGTCGGACCAGTCGAAGTCGCTGGTGATGGAGTAGGTGGGGATCGGATACTGGAAGCCGCGGCCGTTGGCGTCGCCTTCGATCATGATCTCGATGAACGCTTTGTTCACCATGTCCATCTCTTTCTTGCAGTCCTTGTACTTGTAGGGCATCTCCTTGCCGCCGACGATGCAGTTGAGTTCCGCCAGGTCGTTCGGCACGGTCCAGTCCAGCGTGATGTTGGAGAAGGGCGCCTGCGTGCCCCAGCGGCTGGGCGTGTTGACGCCGAAAATGAAAGATTCGATGCACTTTTTGACTTCGTTGTAGGACAGATTGTCCGCCCGTACGAACGGCGCCAGATATGTGTCGAAAGAGGAGAACGCCTGCGCGCCCGCCCATTCGTTCTGCATGATGCCGAGGAAGTTGACCATCTGGTTGCAGAGGGTGGCGAGGTGGCTGGCGGGAGAGGACGTGATCTTGCCGGGGATGCCGCCGAGACCTTCCTGGATCAGCTGCTTGAGCGACCAGCCCGCGCAGTAGCCCGTGAGCATCGCCAGATCGTGCAGGTGCAGATCCGCGCTCTTGTGAGCATTGGCGATCTCGTCGTCGTAGATCTCGCTGAGCCAGTAGTTGGCGGTGATAGCGCCGGAATTGTGCAGGATAAGGCCGCCGACGGAGTAGGTGACGGTGGAGTTCTCCTTGACGCGCCAGTCGATGGACTGGACGTAGTTGTCCACGAGCTCCTTGTAGTCAAGGATGGTGGATTTCATATTGCGCAGTTTTTCGCGCTGTTTGCGGTACAGAATGTACGCTTTCGCCACGTCCGCGTAACCCGCCTGCACCAGCACGGCTTCCACGCTGTCCTGGATGTCTTCCACCGCGATGAGGCCGTCTTTGATCTTGGGCTCGTACTCGGCGGTCACTTTGAGGGCCAGCAGGTCAATGATGCTGGAGTTATACTGTCTGTCAACGGCGTCGAACGCGCGCGTGATGGCGTTGCTGATCTTGCTGAGGTTGAATTCGGATACTTTTCCGTCTCTCTTTAGTACCTGATACATTGTGTCCACTCCCCGGATATCTGTATGTATTTCTCGCAGTAATGGCCGCTGTCCGACGCGCGCGTGTGCCGCGCCGGGACGGGTCAACTGTTTTAACCGCGTGTGGTTCGATTATACATCGGGCAGTTTGGCGCTGTCAATAGCAAATAACAAAATGTTGTAACTTTTTTTGCGGGCAACCACTATATATAGTGCCTGAGAAGAATTAGACTTTTTCCTTTAACTCATTAGGGAATTGGGCTTTTTTCTTTAACTAATTAGGGAATGAGGGAATTGAGGAATCGCCGGCGGCGATGAATTCGTGCGTAATGCGGTCGCCGCTCCTCATCGCTCTTGAGTTCCGCGGCCGATCAGGCCGCACCGCAAATCTCTAATTCCCTAATTCTACAAAGGATAAAAGTCTAATTCCCTAATTCTACAAAGGTTTATAGCCCTCTGATTTCCGCCTTCGGCAGATACGGCAATACGGCGGCGAGGCACTCCGCCATCTGTTCGGGCGTTTTGCCGCGCATAGAGGGGTCGATCAGATCGCCGGAGTCTTTGAAGTTCTGGAGAAAGTAGGGCTCGCTGCCCGCAAGCCACTCGCCGATGGCGGCGAGATCCTCGGGCGTATGCAGGCCGTCAACGACGGTCGTCCGGAACTCGAAGGGCGTGTTGCCGCTCATGAGCAGTGAGACGCTTTCGTTGATCCGGTCCATGCGGATGTTATTGACACCGGTGGTCAGCGCGTATTTTTGCGGGGAGTTTTTGATGTCCATTGCCACCAGATCCGCGAGCCCCTCGTCCAGCACCCGCCGGAGCACGTCGGGCCGCGTGCCGTTGGTGTCGAGTTTCACTCCGAAGCCCAGGTCGCGCACCCGCCGCATGAAATCGAGCAGATCCGGCTCCAGCGCCGGCTCGCCGCCCGTGATGGCAACGCCGTCCAGCAGCCCCTTGCGCTTTTTCAGGAACGCGAAAAACTCGTCTTCCTCCATGTACGCGTCGGGGTCAACATGCGTCACCAGCGCGGCGTTATGGCAAAACGGACAACGCAGATTGCACCCCGCGGTGAACACCGTGCACGCGGTCTTCCCCGGGAAGTCCAGCAGCGTCAATTTCTGCAGTCCGTGTATCCTCATTCCGTTTCGCCCCTTTATATGTCTGAGCCATCCGCCCAGCGGACAGTTTTGAACACGGGGTCAGTCCCCGCGTTCAAAGATTGTACCACTGACAGCGCCGGATTTCAATCTGTCAGTTTCTTGATGTGAGGCGCTTTTCTGGTTTCCGTGAAAACCGATTATGGCAAAAACAGTCTTGTTTATTTCCGGAATCCATTAGTGGTATCTCGGTTTTCCATTTTTAAAAATCAGGATACCGCCTGAAACGCCGGAAGTATCCTCGTTTTGTGTTATTTAAAATTAGGGATACCGTTTAGAGCGCTGGCGGTATCCCTATTTTACAGTATCTGAAATTCAGGATACCGCTCGGAGCGTTTGCGGTATCCCTTTTTTTCGTGATTCGAAATCGGGATACTTTTTATGATGTTAGCAGTATCCCGAATTCAAATAATCCAAAATTAGGGATACTGCTCATGGCGCCGGCAGTCTCCCTGACGTTTTTTCGTTGTATTATCACGGAAACAAGAAAAGCGCCGTTTCTTCAGGCGCTGCTTCCGGTTTCGCACGTGGTCAGACCGTGCGGCCGAAGGTGCACGTTGTGCTATAAAACAGCAGAAAGAAGGAAAGATTGTCCAAATCAATAAAATTGATCCCGCCAAACGGTCTGTAACCTGTAAAAAAAGGTGTTTACAATTGCCGCTCCTATAATATATAATATAGACAACACGGGGCGGCGAAGCAGTGCTGACGCACTCAAGCGAAGGAAAAGACGCCCGAAAAAAGCGAAAGGAAGTTTTCAATATGGGAAAATTTGCGATCAGACCCACCACCAAGGGATTCAAATTCAATCTTAAAGCCAACAACGGCGAGATCATTGCCACTTCACAGGTTTATGCGAGCCTTAAGACCTGCAAAGCCGGCTGCGAATCCGTAAGAAAGAACTCCATCAAAGCCAACCTCGAGGATCAGACTGTTGCGGATTTCGTTCCCGTAAAGCATCCGAAATTTGAGGTCTATCTGGACAAGGCCGGCGAATACCGCTTCCGCCTTAAAGCCACCAACGGCCAGAACATCTGCGCTTCCGAAGGCTACAAGTCCAAAACTTCCTGCCTGAACGGCATCGAGTCCATCAAGAGAAACGCTCCCGACGCCGCTATCGTAGAAGAGAAAGCCGACTGAGCAGATCACATCTGATCGACCGAGATCAAAGCAGCGCTCCGGAGAGGGGCGCTGTTTTTTGTTGTACACATTCGGAACGCTTTATTTTTACGGCGCGGCGTGGTATAATAATATAAGTATCATACCCACATCGGAAGGCGGCTGGAAATTGGAGAGCTTTAACGGCATAGTCATCGAGGACGATCAGACGGTCGAGCAGCGCATTGACGTCAGGAATCTGCAGGTGTACGGCCGCGGCGTGTTCCGCGAGGACGTTGACGCCGATGAGATCGAAGTGTTCGGGAGCGCGCGCTTCCGGTCCTTCGTAAGCTGCGATCAGCTCAGCGTGCCCGGAGAGACGGTCATGCTGGACAGCCTGCTGGCGGAATCGGTGCGCGTTGACGGCGTACTGAACGTATCGGGCAAGTTCCGCACCGAAGTCGCGGTGGTGGAGGGCATGATGAACACGCAGGGGAAGCTGCACGCTACCCGGCTGGTGATTCGCAGCCGCGGCCGGCTGGAGGCGGCGGGCAACATAAAAGCCGAGCGCATCGTGATCGGCGGCGTCGCGTTTTCCGGCGCCACGTTCCGGGGGGACAATATCGAGATCACCTCCTGCGAGCAGTCCGAGATCGCCCGCATTGTCGCCTCCGACATCAAAGTAACGTACAAGCCCCGGGGCGATGTGCCGGGGATAAAAGAAGGGGAGTACCTGTTGTCCGCGTACAGCATCGAAGCGCAGACCGCCGAGCTCGAATATGTCGCGGCGGATTCGCTGGAGTGCGACAGCGCGGTCATCGGCCCCGGCTGCCGGATCGGCGAACTGACGTACAGAGACGGACTGGAACTGGATCCCGGCGCCGTCGTTGAAAGGTTGAATAAGATATGAGTGCATCGAAAAACCGTCCTCAGGCCAAAACTGCGCGGACGGTTCAGATCAAAGAGGTGTTCAGGAAGCACCGGACCGCGGTGATATTGATCGCGGCGGGTTTGGTGCTGGCACTGGCGCTGGGCATTTTCCTGACAGCCCGAAGCGGACGCAAGGCAACGCATAAACTGCTCGTGGACTGGGATTTTTCGGGAGGCTACGGCGATTTTTATACCAGTGCGTATTATGACGGGCGGACGGATTTCGAGATCGTCCCCGAAGGTCCGGACGGCAGCAACTGCGCGAAGATCACCAGCGAACAGGTCAACGACGCCCGCTTCCTGGTCGATATCACCGTACTGCCCGAAACGTACTATAAAGTCACCGCCAAAGTGAAGACGCAGGGCGTCATCTCGCCCAACAAGCAGGCAGGTGCCAACATCTCTTCGCAGTATTCGTACGAGTACGGCGGCGGTTTCACCGGGGACAACGACTGGACCGAGGTCACCGTTTACGGCCGCACTTCCAAGAACCAGAAGATCGCCAACATCTGCTTCCGCCTGGGCTTCTACAGCTGCGACACTTCCGGCACCGCCTGGTTTGACGACATAAAGATCGAGCAGCTTTCCAAACTGCCCGCCGGCGCGAGCGCGATCTCCTTCGAGCGTTCCATGATAGAGAACTCCGGCTCCAAGACCTCAAACGCCACAGCTTCCCAGAAGGATATAATGGCCAAATATTACGACGCCATGAAGGTGGGCCTCATCATAGTGATCGTGGCGTTCGCCGGCTTCTCGCTGATGTACCGCTACGGCGTGAAGCGCGACCGGGAGCGGCTGGCCGGCATTGACAACACCGTCACGGTGCTGGTGCCGGTGGAGCGCGAGGAGGAACCGCCGGAGGCGGACGAGCTCGAACGCGATAATCCTCTGCTGGCGGACGGAGAAGCGGACAACGCCGCCGCGCCGGACGAAAAGCCCGAACGCGAATTCAAACCGTTCTTCCGTACCGAGATCGTGGGGTACAAGGGCGTCAATACTATTGCCGCCGTTATTATCGTACTGGTCGTGGGCCTGCTGGTCCGGCTGATCGTGTCCGTCGCGGCGCCGCAGTGCAGCATTGACGTCAATCTGTTCAAAAGCTGGGGCAAACACATCGTTGACGACGGCATCCCCAATTTCTACAGCAAAGCCACCCAGTACAACCTGGACTACCCGCCGCTGTACATGTACTTCCTGTGGTTCAACGCGCTCATCGCAAAGCTGTTCCGCATCACCGATACCGCGGCGTTCACGATGCTGGTGAAACTGCCTTCGATACTGGCGGACATTGCCCTCGGCTGGTTCATATACGTGTTCACGCGCAAAAAACTCAGCAAAAACTGGACGATCTTCGCTGTGGCGCTCTGGGTGCTGAATCCGATATCCATACTGGATTCCGCCGCCTGGGGCCAGGTGGATTCGATCCTCGCGCTGCTGTGCGTGCTGATGGTGTACTTCATCGTAAAGGACAAATACGAGCTGGCCGCGCTGATGCTGGGGCTGGCAATAATACTCAAGCCGCAGGGCTTCTTCATGCTGCCCATAATCGGATACGCGCTGGTGCGCAAATTCTTCAAAAACAAGTCGGTAAAGAATCTGCTGCTGACGCTCAGGTGCATACTGATCGTGCCGGCAACGATGGTGCTGGTGGCGCTGCCGTTCGGCTTCAAACAGGAGCCCGACTTCTTCTCCTGGATGTTCAACCTGTACGTGGGCACGGCGCAGGGCTACAAAGGCGCCACGGTCAATTCATACAACTTCTACTACGTGATCCGCCAGAACTGGACGGACGATTCCAAGCTCTTCTTCGGAAAACTGTCCTACTTCTGGTTCGGCATGATCGCCATCGTGGTATCGTGCCTGATCGCCTGGGCGATATATCAGTTCACGAAGAAAGAGGAACCGGGGATGCCGTTCCTGATCGCCGCCTCTATGGTGTATATGGTCACGATGTTCGGCCCCCGCATGCATGAGCGCTACTTTTTCCCGTGCGCCGCACTGCTGCTGGCCGCGGTCATTTTCTCGAACAACAAGATCATGCTCTGGCTGTACGGACTGCTCACCGGGGTCAATTTCCTATCCGTGCTCTCCGTCATGATGGGGCTGGAGATCGGCGGCGAACTGAACCGCGCCGGGGCGTCAACGGATATTTACGGTCAATTCTACTGGGCGGCCCAGGAGCCGCACCGCCGGGTGATCGCGGTCATCAATCTGATCTGCTGTCTGGTGCTGCTGGTGTTCACGGTACTGTACGCGTTCGGCTGGCTCAAAGCTGACAGCAAAAAGCTCAGGATCTGGAAAACGGAGGACGAAATATGAGAGTCACACACGGCAGAAAACGCGGCCTGATAAAGAAAAGTGTGCTGCTGCTCGCCGCGGCGCTGCTTATATGCATCGTATTGACCGGCTGCAGCGGTCTGAAACTGAAAAATGCCTCGTTTGAGAAGGGCAAAGGCGAACTGATCGACGGCTGGAGCATAAACAACTACGAGCGCTCGGCCGGCGACGATACCGCGCTGGCGCCGGTGATCAGCGACGGCGGCTACAGCGGCAAATGCGTGAAGATCGACAACAACGTCCGCAACGACGTCCGCGTATATCAAAAGATCAAGGTCAGTAAAAACAGCTACTACCTGGTGAGCTGCATGGTAAAGATCGAAGGCGAGATCGACGCAGAACTGGCGGAAGGCGAGAAGGGCGCGGGCTTCAACATCTCCGCGATCCGGGCCTCCCAGCGCTCCGCGGCGCTGTACACCACCGGCGGCGAGTGGCAGGAGTATTCGGCATACATTAAGACCGGCAAAGACCAGACTTCTTCGGAACTCAGCATCGGCGTAGGCGGCTACAGCGCGGAGTCGAAGGGCGTGGCGTACATTGACAACATCACGGTCAAGAAAGTATCCTCGCTGCCCGACGGCGCGGCCGCGGTGAACGTTGAAATTGCCGACAGCAGTTCTAAATCAGACGCGCCGAAGACCAGCGTGTGGTTCAAGGCGCTGTTCGTGGCATTGTCCGCGGCGCTGCTCGTGTTCGTGATCCTGGTGATCAAAAAGCACGACGAAGAACAGTTCAAACTGAAACAGCCCCTCAGTGAAGCGCCGGTGAAGCTTAAGCGCCTGGATGTGATACTGATCTGCGCGCTCACGCTGGTGACCGGCGTGGCTTCATTCTACAAACTGGGCAACGCCCACGGCGCCGAATCCTTCTGGAAACCCGTCGAGTACGGCGAGAGCGTGACTGTGGAATTCGATGAGGTCAAAAAAGTCAGCCGCACCACGTATCTGCCCAACATTCCCGCCAGCGGGTCGGGCACCTACTCCGTGGAATACGAGCAGACCGACGGCGCGGGGGATTACGTGAAGGCCTTCAGCTTTTCGCGCTCCGACAGCGATCCGCCGGAGTTCTTCGAGTGGAAGCTCAACAACACGTCCTTCACCACCCGCCGCGTGCGCGTGACGTGCCAGATCAAGGGCCTGGCGCTCAATGAGATGGCGTTCTGGGAGAAAGTTGACAACAAATACGTTCAGATCAACGTAAAAGTGATCGACCGCGTAAACGGCACCAACACGGAAAACATTCCGGACAGGCTGTTCGATGAACAGCAGGAGGCGCAGGCGTTCCGCACATACGAGAACGGCACGTATTTCGATGAGATCTATTTCCCGCGCACCGCGTACGAACACATCAACGGACTGAACATTTACGAATGGACGCACCCGCCGCTGGGCAAGACGCTGATCTCCGTGGGTATCCGCATCTTCGGCATGAACCCCTTCGGCTGGCGCTTCATGGGTACGCTGATGGGCGTGCTGCTGGTGCCGATACTGTATCTGTTCGCGCTTAAACTGTTGAAACGCTCAAATTTTGCGTTCATCGCGGCGTTCCTGATGGCGTTCGATTTTATGCGGACCTCCCAGACGCGATTGGCCACGATCGACACGTACTCGGTATTCTTTACGGTACTGATGTACTACTTCATGTATGATTATTTTACGAGACGGTCGTACGATCTGCCGTTCTTCAAGTCGCTGCTGCCCCTGCTGCTGAGCGGCATCTGCTTCGGTCTCGGCGCGGCGTGCAAGTGGACGAGCATCTACTCCGGGGTGGGACTGGCGATATTGTTCTTCGCGGCCAAGATCTCCGAAGCGGCGGATGTCAATGCCGGCAGGAAACGATTCAGCAATAAGAATAACTGGTTCCTGACTAATTTCCTGCCTACGTGCGGCTGCTGCATCATATTTTTCATATTGATCCCGGCGGCAATATATACGCTTTCCTACCTGCCGTACATGGCCTCGAATCCGGACAAGACGCTCTGGAAAGTCATGTTGGACAATCAGAAAGCGATGTACAATTACCACTCCGGCCTCAACTCTACGCACCCGTACCAGTCTTCCTGGTACTCCTGGATCCTCGATCTGCGGCCGATCTATTACTACTCCAGCGGCGACGCGGGCCTCGCGTCCGGCATGCGCGCTTCGGTAGCATCCTTCGGCAACCCGGCGATCTGGTGGGTCGGCCTGGCCACGCTGCCGGTGGCGGTATACTTTACCTGGAAGCGCCGCGAACGCGGCATGCTGGTGGCCTTCATCGGCTACGCCTGCCAGCTGTTCCCGTGGATCCTGGTGACGCGCTGCACATTTATTTACCACTACTTCACTTCCGTGCCGTTCCTGATCATTATGCTGGTGTATGTGATCAAGTGCCTATACGAGGACAAGGTGATCGGCAAGCCCACGATCTTCATCTACATGGGCATCGTGCTCCTGCTGTACATCCTGTTCTATCCGGTATTGACGGCAATACCCGTGAAGGACTCCTACATTTCCGACCTGCGCTGGTTCAATTCGTGGTCGTTCTGACAATTTGACACTTTAGCGCGGATTTGCTATACTTCCGGCACGGATATTGACCGCTATTTGAGAGAAGGTGCAGATTTGGAGACTGAAAAGACTGACGGCATCGTATGCAGTGTCGTTGTCCCGCTATACAATGAAGAAGAGGTAATAGGCGAGAGCTATAAACGGCTCACGGCGGTGATGGAGGGCGAAGGCATCTCCTACGAGCTGATAATGGTCAACGACGGCAGCCGCGACCGCACGGAGGAACTTGCCCGTGCCATCTGTACCGCGGACAAACGCGTGAAGCTGATCAATTTTGCCCGCAATTTCGGCCACCAGACCGCCATTACCGCCGGCATGGACGCGGCGGGGGGACTATGCGTGGTGGTTATTGACGCCGACCTCCAGGACCCGCCGGAAGTGATCCCGGAAATGCTGGCCAAGTGGCGCGAGGGCATCGACGTCGTATACGGCAAGCGCATCTCCCGCGAAGGCGAGACGTTCTTCAAAAAATTCACTGCCAAAACGTTCTATCGGACGCTCAATAAAATGACCGACGTGGACATCCCGGTGGATACCGGCGATTTCCGCCTGATCGACCGCAAGGTCAAAGACGCACTTCTGCAGGTCCGGGAGCATAACCGCTATGTGCGCGGCATCGTCAGCTGGCTGGGCTTCAAGACCGCCCCGGTGGAGTTTGAACGTAAAAAGCGCTTCGCCGGCACCACCAAATATCCGCTCAAAAAGATGCTGAAACTCGCAAAGGACGCGCTGCTGTCCTTCTCCTTCAAACCGCTCAAGCTGGCTATGGGCACGGGGATATTCCTGTCCGCCGCCAGCGTGATCTACCTCATAGTGGCGCTTATCCTGGGGCTCTGCGGCGTGCTGGGAAGCACCGGCATGCTGTTCGTGGTCCTGGCGATCGCGCTGTTCTTCCAGGGCCTTACACTGATCTACATGGGCGTGCAGAACGAATATATGGCGCGCATGTATGACGAGACACGCGACCGTCCGTTGTATTTGATCCGTGACCGGGTCAATTTCGACGAACACAACGACGCTTCGCCACCGCTGCGGCATTGACCGCGCGGCAGGCGCCGTCAACGTACCTGCCTATGATTCACCGTGACAACAAACAGATTACCGCGTTTGCGGTGCGGGGAAGAGCGCTGACGGCGCTCTTCGCGGTGCTGCTGCTTTGCATTGCCTTCATATCCTGCACCGGCAGCCGCAGCGATACGCCGCGTGGAACGCCCGTTGAGACCGCAAGCGGCGCGGAAGAGACCGCGCCCGTTCCCACTGACGAGCCCACTGCGGGTCCCACCGAAGAACCCACCGAAGAACCTGCGCCCCAAAAGCCGGCGGCGGGAGTGGAACTGTCTCACCCGGGCGGTTTCTACGCGGAAGCGATCGAGCTGTCAATGACCGCGGCGGAAGGCTATACGATCTATTACACCACCGACGGCACCAAACCCACGACAGAGTCGAAACAGTATACCGGGCCGGTGAGCCTGGCCGACAGCCAGAGGCGCAACGCGGGCACATTTACCAAAAATCTGTGCACGCTGATGGGTTATCCGTCGCCGGCGAGCCGCATGCCGAAAGGCCGCGTGATCCGCGCCGTGGCCGTATCGCCCGAAGGCGAGTATACGACGGAAGCGTTCGAAACATATCTGATCTGGCCCGACGGCGCCGCGTTGTACGACGCGCCGATAGTGTCGCTGTTCGTTGACAGCGGCGGCTTCGACGGCAAGACCGGTATCTACTTTACCACGATGCAGCACCCCTTTGACACCAAACCGCGCGCGGTGGCGTACTGTCAGATATTCGACGAAGCCGGCAAAGAACGCGCTGGGCAGTGGATCGAGATCTCGCTCTCGGGCAACGGCTCTCTGGGCAACCTTCAGAAATCCATCCGCCTGTATTTTAAGAGCGACGCCAACCCGGATATTACGGACAATCCCGGCAAACTCCGATACGATATTTTCCGCGGCGAGGCCAAAGATTCCAACGGCAAGGTGATCAAGACCTACAAGCGCCTGATGATGCGCAACGCGGGCAACGACGCCGTAGGCTCCTTTATGTCCGACCGGGTGAGTCAGAAGCTGAGCGCGATGCTGGGCTATGTAGACTACCAGGAGGCCCGCTCCGTGATCGTGCTGATCAACGGCGAACTCTGGGGCACGTACAATATGCGCGAACGCTTCGGTGCCAAATATTTCGAGGCGCATTACGGCGTTCTGGAAGAAAATTTCGCCATGCTGGAGGCGCCCACGCCGCTTAAGACCGGCAACGGCAACAGCCCCTACGAGCTCACCGACGGCACGGAGCAGGATTTGAAGGACTGGGAAGCGCTGGTCAAGCTCATTACCCGCAAGGACATGTCCAATGCGGAAAATTACTCTCAGGTAACGGCGCAGCTGGATGTCGACAGCCTCATCAGCGTGATGATCGCCCATATGTACCTGTGCAACGGCGACTTCCCCTGGAACAACGTAAAAGTCTGGCGCTGCAATTCCGACAAGGATCCCAGCCGGCTGGATACGCGCTGGCGTTTCGTGGTGATGGACATGGACGGCGGACTGATCTCCGACTACAATTCCAACATGTTTGCCCACGCGCTGAACAACAACACCATTCTGGGCGCCGTTACCGTCAGTCTGCTGAAGAACGACGAGTTCAAGCAGAAATTCATTGACCGCTGCGTGTACGCGGCGGAAGTCGTATTCACCCCGGAGCGCTGCCTTGAGGTGATCAACAGCACCGTGACGGAGATGGAAAAACCCATCCAGGCGAACTTCCTGCGCTGGAAGGAAGCCGGCGCCAGTGAAAGCACCTGGAAATCCAAGATCGATTATATGAAGCAGTTTGCCTCCCGCCGCGGCGAGATCTGGCTGGAGCAGCTGTACGCGTATTTCGGCATCACGCGCACCGCGGCCGTGGCGTCCTTCGATCCCAACGCTGTATCGCTCCAGCTCAACGGAAAATCCGTCAAAAACGGCGATAAGATCGTACTGGGCACATACGCCGGAGCAGGGGATACACATACCGTACGCTACGCTGTGTCGCCTAAAAGCGGGTATAAACTGGACTGCGTCATCGTCACCGACGTACGCGGCCGGCAGCAGTTCCTGACCGCGGCGGAAGGCGAGGCCGAAGTGAGCGGCGAGAGCACGATCACCGTCTGCGTGGTCAAGACCGGCACGGTGCTGAGCACCACGCCGAATATGTCCGCAGGCGGCTCCGAACTGTTCGTAGTCACCGCGAACGGCGAGCTGTATGCCTGGGGCAACAACAGTACGAGCGCCATGAGCATCGCAGCCGGCATCTATTCGAAACCGGTCAAACTGCTCACCGGCGTCAAGGCGGTATACACCGCGCAGGGCGGCAGCACCGGCGATCTGCCGTTCACGTACGTGCTCATGCTGGACGGCCGGGTGTTGTCCGCGGGGGACAATACATACAGCCAGCTGGCTCGCACCGGTTCGGGCAGCGTATTCAGGCAGATCAAAGTCCCCGCCGGCGGCAAGGTCAAAGATATCAGTCTGGGTTACGACCATGCGCTGCTGATCATGGAAGACGGCACGCTGTGGGGCATCGGCAACAACGCGTACGGCCAGCTGGGCGATACCGGCTCGGAAAAGAGCATCAACTGGATCAAGCTGGCGAGCAGCGTTGTCAGCGCCGCCGCGGGCCGCCGCCACACACTGTACGTAACGGCTGACGGTGCGCTGTACGCGCTCGGCGACAACCGCTGGAGCAAGCTCAGCTCTACCGCGCCGGAGAAAATAACTACGCCGTACAAACTTGCTTCAAATGCCCGGGCGGCGTTCGCCGGCGAGCATTCAGGATTGTATATTGACCGCGACAACGTGCTGTACTACATCGGCACCCGCGCGGGCAACGTGAGCGACGGCGTCACGGGCACGCCGTGCCGGTTGTTCACCAACGTCGAGACGGTCTCGATGCAGGAGGGGCACGCGCTGATATTGACCACGGACGGCACGCTTTACGGCTGGGGCGAGAACAGCTACGGCCAGGTGGATCCGGCCAAGACCGCCACCCAGACCGTACCGGTGCTGATCTGCAAAAACTGCGTTTGTGCCGGAGCCGGTGCGGGCTTCAGCGCGTATATGGATGAAAGCGGCAAAATAACGGTCTGGGGCGCCAATTCTTCCGGTATCGCGGGCAAAGGCGCCATTTCCGAAAAGATCCGCAATTCGGTGATCACACTCTCCTGATCATAATATTATAAAGGAGCCGGAATCATGGAACAGAAGAAAAAATCGCTCAGGACCTTTTTACTGATCAGCAACATCGTCATCGCACTGATGTGCGTAGCGTCAATACTGGGCTACCTGCTGATGCCCCTGGCGGCAGTTAAACTGACCGCGGAAATAGACCGCGACTTTATAACCGCGCTGAAGGATTCCGGCGCACTGGCGAACAGCGGCGCGCTGTTTTCGCCGGAATTGACGGTGCGCGGCGGGAACGAAGTGCTGCCGGATACACGGTTATTGTCCGGCTCCGGGTCGTCCGGGGGACAGATCAATCTGGGTGACGGCGTTGACCTTGAAATGATCGCGGCGGCACTGATCGAAGGCCTCGGCGACGAGAGTATAGATATATATGTGCGCTTTGAAATAACTCCTTTTGACGCGCTGGGGTCGATCCCGATCTCCGATTCCGCCGCGGCGGAGATGCTGATCAGGCACAACGTAGACCGGATGACGGACGAACTGTTTATCCAGTATGAGGGCTCCAAACCGGCGATCACCCGCATGACCGCCTGCCTGCTGAAGGCTGTATCGGAGCAGGCCGTGGCCAACGGCTTCAAAGCGATGGAAAACATTGTCAGCGAGAAACTGGGGTACGAAGACGCGGCGGAATTTGAAAAGTTCAGCGAGCGGATCGGATTGTCCAACGGCTATGTAAAGGACGAGATCGGCGAACTGGTGGACGACATAGGCGAGGGCAAAATGACTCCCGAGGATATTGCCGCCCGGGCGGTGGCGATCTACACCGGCGTGTTCGAACTTGCCAAAGCGGATGATGATTACGGAGCGACGGTGACTGAGCGCTTCGAATACGACCCGGACCAGTTCTACAACGGGATACTGGACTGGATCAATAACGCGGAGATCACGGACGACAGCGGCCACGTTTCGCTGGATTCCGCCGCGGATCAGGCATTGTTCGGCGATATTTCCAAGCTGATCCCCGACGTGGAAGAGGAAGATCTGCACGTTCAGCATCAGAGCAACGCGGCAGGCACAACGGACGCTTCGGAACCGTACGGCTGGGCAGCGTCAACTTCCGGCGGCAATAAGTCCATCGAACAGCAAAAAGAAGAAACAAAAGCAATGGTGAAAAACAAGCTGATGGAGACGCTGACCGCAGATAATATGACAGGCGCGTATAAAGCCATCCATATTATGATGATCGTTGCCGCGGCGCTGCTGCTGGTGGCGATCCTGTCCTGGTTCTATCTGCTGATCAAGATCCTGCTTAAACTCGGCAGACCCAACCCCGGCGTCACGCTTTGGGTACCCATCGTATTCGGCTGGTCGCTGATCAGCCTGGTGGCGCTCTTCCCGAGAATACCGTTTAAGATCCTGAATAATTTAGTCCCGGGCAACTTTAACGATACTGTCCGCCAGCTGGCATCGCACCTGTTCCTGCGTTTTGCCACCGGCGGTCTGATCGCGGCGATCTGCGGTATCGTGCTGTTCATATTCTCATTTGTGTATGCGTCTAAACGGCGGCAGCTGAATACGATGATCTGAACGATGGCTTAACGGGCAGACTCAAAAAGACTCGTGACAACAGACAGTTTTTATGGTAAACTAAGATAGTTTCAGGAAAGGAATGGAGCTCTATGGTAGATAAAACTATTTTCTCTGTCAACGACAGCAATCTTTCTATGCGTATACAGCAGGCCGAGGTCTATCTTAAGGAATTCGAAGCCGAGGTCCGCCGCGCGAACGGCGCGACCGGAGTCTTCCGCTCGAAGGAGGACGCTCTGGGCCGCATCAAGATCCTGCAGGAATTTGCTCCGGATGATCCCCGTGTCAAGGAAATGTTCGATAGGGCCAAACGCTGCCTCATGGGCTCGCTCGGCAATTTCTTCGACGTCACCGCCGACATGACAGTATATCTTGAAAACGAGGAAAACATCCGAAAGCTTTATGCCGAAAAGAGCGAGAAAGCGTGGAACGCGCTGCTCGAGCAGTATAAAGGCAAACTTCTTGAGAAGGTCTACCCGGCTCCGGACGTGCAGGAAACGTCGCCCGAGGATATCGAAGATAAATACGTCGTGCTGGACGAGGTCCGCTACCCCGCAAACCAGTTTATGGGCGTAACGGGCGAATTCGTCCACGTGGGCAAGCGATCCACGGGCATGTATTTCGTCAAGATCGACGCCAGAAGCTGGCTCGGCCCCTATGAGGCCGTGAAACGCTACCGGAGGCTGGTGGATACCACCATGATGGAAGTCGATAGCTGGACCGTTCTCGGCAAACTAAAGGAATTCACCATGGAGCTCCCTGAGGCCGGCGAGAAGAAGGTCGGACCTCCGGTCTTCGCGGTAGTTGTGGAGCCCGTCGCGCTGTACGTGCCAGGCCACGTGCTCGGCTTTTACGATAAGGAACGCGAAAACAGCGGCTATTTCGTGGACGAGGAAGAGGTCGCCGCTATCAAAGAGAGCTGGTACACCGAGAAAAGTGTGCCGGACGACGTCACCCCCGAACGGCTTGTGGAGATCTTCCGCCAGGCCATCAAAGAGAAGAATTACGACCTTTATGTGGACTGCATCCAGCCCGAGCGGCGCAAGAATCCGACGCAGGAATCCCTGCTGCTCTACTATTGGGATCTGCACCAGGAGCGCTTCCACGGCGAATACGTGCATGCCGTAGTCCAGCCGGACGCCACCAAGATAACGGTCGTGAAAGGCTACAGCGACGAGAGCGGGCTGGAATCCTTCTTCCTGTCGCAGGAGGAGCAGCAGGCTATTGCCGCCAGATACGGCGAAAAGGTCGAATACGCTTCGGTGCAGACCGTCGCGTTCGACAAGAACGGAAAACAGCTTGGAAGCCCGGTCAAGAGGAACCTGATCAGGACCAACAACGGCAGATGGTACATCCGCGATTACGAGATCCGGTTCTGATCACAATAAAACGCACGGCAAATAACGAGTATCGGAGATAATAACATGGCAGATAACGACAATATAATAAATCCCGCGGACGGCGATGACGGCGGTATCAACGATTTCTCCTGGGAGATCATGAATGAAGACGCGATGCAGGGCGATATCACTTCTTTAACGCAGGAAGTCTATCAGGCCTCGAAGAAAGTGCAGGAGATGTACACCCACAACGAGTATCTGCCCGTTTACAAGGCGCTCAATGAGCTCTGCAGATATCAGCTGGGCAGGGGAGGCCCGATCCAGCAGTATTATTATTCCAATCATGATTACTTCGCGCCGTACATGAAGAGCGACGCAAAACCTTCCGACTATCACGATATGTCCCCGGATAAGCAGAAGCGTTTCACAAAAAACGTGAACTGGATGAGGGACGCCGCGTGGTGCATCAAGCCGCTCGACCAGTTGACTATGCTGGTGAACGGCATTCCGCTGTTCTCCTCCTTCAAGATCACGCAAGCCACATCAAACCTGGATGATTCCGGTTTTGACAAAGATTTTTACGACGAGATCAACGACGTATGCAAAGAAGTAAGTGATCTGATCAACCATAACTGGACCTGGATGAAGAACACCACCGACCGGGAAAGTTACCGCTTATTCAAAGAGCATTACGAAGATATGGAGCTCACCAAGCTGAATGAAGAATACCGCAAGGCAAGACTCCGGGATTACAAGCTCACGTTAGAGGTATACGCCCCGAAGACATCCAAAAACTTCAAGAGCAACGACTTCTGTATGATCTATCCCGATCTGCAGTTTCTGGCATGCATGATGGTCATCGACGAATATATGGAAGTCATTGCGAAAGCGTTAAAGAACGATATCGTCAGCAATCTCGAGCGCAGTCTGGAGGACAGCAAAAAGCTGCGGGTAGTGATAAACTCCCGAATCGAAAAGTGTACCACGGATCAGTTCAACATGGTTCTGACGGCGATCGACACCCTTAACAACGAGCTCTATGATTTCTGCGAATACTCCCTGAATGTCGCGAAGAATTACAAGAATAAGATATCGGCGGAGCCGTACTGTTATATGACGAAGCCGCCTGCCAGCGAAAGCATCCAGTCGAAATACGGATTCGCGCCTATGGGCGGCGACCCGCTGTCAGACGGTACCAAGTATAAGGATCTGATCTCGAAGGCCGGAAGCGCGCTCTCTCAGCACTGCCGTGACTACGTGTATAACCACGGCGAAGAAAAATTGATGTTCTGACGCGCCGAAAGCGTCGATTTATTCCCTGATTAAAAGTACGACCGTCTCGATATGTCCCGTGTCCGGGAACATGTTGACCGGTCGTATGCGCGTTATGCGGTAATTGCCCCCGGCGCACAACACTTTCAGGTCGCGGGCCAGCGTGGCGGGATTGCAGGACACATAAACGATCCGGGCGGGGGACAGGCGGTCGAGGGCGGCGAGAAGCGTGTTGTCCGTGCCTTTGCGCGGCGGGTCAATGATGACCAGATCGGGAGTCCCGGGGGACAATCCGCCGATAATCGCGGGCACGTCTCCGGCAATGAATTGACATCTTGAAATTGAGTTGAGTTCGGCGTTGCGCCGGGCGTTGTCAACGGCGTCCGGCACTATTTCTATGCCTGTCAATGCGGGCGGATCTCCGGCGAACGCGGCAGGTTCAACAGATCTGAACCGGTCGAGCAGATACAGGCCGATCGTGCCAGCACCGCAATACAGATCCAGCACCGTTTCGCCTCCGGAGAGCGCGGCAAACTCCGCGACGGTATCGTACAATAACTCAGCGCCGGCGGTGCTCACCTGAAAAAATGAAGCGGGAGATATGCGGAATGCAGCGGTGTGAAGCCGGCATTCCAGCTCCGGTTTGCCTGAAAGCAGCCGGAATTCGGGGCCGAGGATCGCGCTGCCGGTGCTGCGGTTGGTGTTGAGCCACAGGCTGTCCAGTTCGGGCAGCGCCGCGGTCACCTCCGCAACAAATTCAGATTCTTTCGGCAGTCTGTTTTGCGTGGCGGTGACGATAGCCATCAGCTTGCCGAGGTGGTCGCTTATCCGCAACGTCAGGTGGCGCAGCAATCCTGCAGCAGCGGTCTCATCGTACGCGGTATATCCGCACCGGCGCGCCGCGGCCAGGATCGTTTCCCGCACCCGGGCAGACAACGGATTTTCGTGGAGGCAGGGCACCCCGGGATCAAATACTATCGGGCGGTGGGAGGCGCGGGCGTAGAAACCGGCGCACAGCTCGCCGTCAACGCAGAAAAACGGATATACAGTTTTGTTGCGATATTGCTGACCGGCGGACGATCCGGGCGAAGCGCAGGGCTCCGCCAATGCGTCAATTTCTGTTTCCGGGAAGCCGCCGATGCGGGAGAGGCAGTCAACGACCCGGCTGCGGGCCAGTTCGGATTGTCCTTTCGGAGTGACGTGGGGAAACGCGCAGCCGCCGCAGCCTTTTGCCACATACGGGCAGGCGGGCGGGCGGCGGAGCGGGGAAGTATTGTCCACCTCACCGGCAAGGCGCGCGATGGCGTAGCCGGAGGTGACTTTGATAATGCGCATTGACGCGGATTCGCCCGGCAGCAGACCGCGGCAGAATATCACGAAACCTTCGGGCGTGCGGCAGATGCCGTCACCGTTTTCGTTGACCGCGGTGCAGGCGAGCGTCATCAGCTGATTTTTCAATACCGGCGTCTGCATTATACGCGGCTCAGCCTTCCGTACCCGGATCTGTAGGCTCCGGTTCATCCGTGATCTCCGGCGTTGCGGTAACATCCGGTGTATCGGTCGGAGTCTCTGTGGGAGTTTCTGTGGGCGGCTCCGTCGGGGGTTCCGTAGGCGGTTCGGTAGGTTCTTCCGTGGGCGGCTCAGTAGGCTCTTCCGTGGGCGGTTCCGTCGGGGGCTCAGTAGGCTCTTCCGTAGGAGTGGCAGTAGGCGTTTCTGTGGGAGCCGGCGTGATGACCGCGGTGCCGTTCAGCACGATCTCGTCGCGGTTGCTGTAGGTTTCCACACCTAAGAACTGCTTTTCGCTCTTGTCGCCGACGCGCTCGATCATGTACAGGTTAATGTTGTAGCCGGTAACGCCGCGCTGTTTGACGCGCTTATCGCCTTCGGGCATCGTGGGGTCGTTCTCGTTGACCGTGGTGTATTTGTTGCTGCGGGCGATCTGGGAGGAAAGCGATCTTTCCGGCCGTTTTTCCGGCACTTTCACCGGGATATCTTCGGGTTTGATGTCCGGAAAATCGTCGTACGTGTATATCGTGCCGGCAAGCTCGACATACACCGTGTCATCGTTATACGCGGCGCCGATCTTTACCGGCATGTCGCTCTTATTGACAAAAATGAAGTCAACGCGCGAAGTGGCGTCCACATACGCGTCAAATCCCATCAGTCCGAAATTCGGCGCGTACGGATATTTGGTGCGGGAGAAGATGCCCATATCGGCCACCAGCGCGGCGTTATACAGCGCGGTCGCCACCTGGGAAATACCGCCGCCCTTGACCGGCGTATCGAAGCCGCTGTAGTTCTCCATGGAACTTACATAGCCGTTGCGGTCATCGGTCACTTTTAATGTGCTGAGCAGGCTGAAGGTCTCGCCGGGCATTACTATATAGCCGTTAATGGCATCTACCGCCAGCTTGATGTTGGTATCGCGCAGCCCTTTTGCCGGCGCCTTGGCAGGATCGTCTTCCTGCACGTTCTTGTTGGAACCGGCGCCGAGCCGGTCACGGAACAGCACGGTCTCGTACAATTCTTTGGTCAGCACCGTGCCGTACAGCGCCACGGGCAATTCCTCGGTCTGCCCCTCTTCGCCTTCGGAATTGTTGATCTTCAGCAGTATTTCGTCCAGCAGCGCTTCGTCGTACTCGGCGCCAACTGTCTCGGGCACGATCCACACTTCGGTAGAGGATTTGCGTTCGATCCGCGCATCGCTGGGTTTGGCGGGCAATTCGTTCATTATATTGATCTTCAGCAGTTTGCGGAATTCGGTGAACGTGGGGACCAGCGTGACGGTGCCGCTGTCCGTGCCGGAAATGTTGCCCTCCGACAGCGCGACCAGCAAGTCATCCGTGTATTCGCTGAGTTTGGCCTTAATGTCTTCGGATCTGAGCTCAACGCCGTTGCGGCCGTACGTGAATACGATGCGGTCCTCTTCGACTTTGTATGTGGGATCGATCTTGGTGCGGCTTTTGGAGTTCATGGAGTTGGCAATGGATGATATGATATCTTCATTCACCGTATAATTCAGGGAGAAGTCCTTGCCGGTCTCCTTGAGGCGCAGCACGGAAAAGGCGCGCTTGATCAGACCGCCCTGGCGCGATTCGTTGTAGATGCGGTCCGCCAGTTCGGTGGTGTCGGGCAGCGTGATGATCGCGTCGAGCGGGTAGGTGACGTTGTCTTCGTTGACTTTTATGTTGATGGTGGATCGGGCGATGGGAGAGGAATACGTGTCGCTGATATATTTGTCCAGTTCCTCGCGCGTGAGGCCGGCAACGCTCTTGCCGTTCAGCGTGATCCCGGAATACACTTTGTCTCCGCTTACGACGCGGCGGCAATATTTGATGAACATCATACCGGAGGCAAACAGCGTGCCGATGACCACGAGCGCGATTATTATACCTACGATCACGCGCCTTTTGCCGGGCGCGGCTTCGTACTCTTCGTCACTGTAGCTCTCTACGTACACCACTCCCCGGGAGGTGGTCACCGCATGCCGCTGCCCGGAGGACGCGGTGCGCCGCAAAGTGTTCCGGCCGGTCTTGCCGGAAGGAACCCCGCGCTGTTTTTTGACCGGGGCGGAAACCGGCGCGCGGCCGGCTTTGGCAACGGACACCGTGGTCGCTTCCAGCTCCGCGTCTTCGTCCGGATCGTCTTCAAATCCGTTTTCGTCACCGCCTTCGTCCGCGTCATCCAGTCCGTCGAACAATCCGTCGCTTTCTTCTTCGATCAAGCGCTGACCACGGCCGGCGCCGACGGGCACGATCTTAACGTCGTCATCCTCGTCTTCTTCGGCTTCGTCAACATTCTCCGCGGCTTCGTCAACGTCTTCCGCTACTTCTTCGGCAACCGCTTCGGCAGTGCCGGCAATTTCTTCCGCCACCTCCGGAACGTTTTCCGCAATATCTTCTCCGGCGATCTCGTCAGCCGGCAATTTGTTAATATCCTGGTTGCTCAAAATAGCTTCCTCCTTTGTAACGGGCGTGCCTGCCGGCGTGAAGCAACTGCCTCTCCCGGCCGCATATAAAAACCCACTTTTTATTATATCACAGCAAAGACAGACAATCAATTATTAAGTCTTTGAATAGAATTAGGGAATTGCGGAGCGTCCTGAACGGCCGCGATTTCATGAGCGGTGCGGAGTGGCGACCGCATTGAGTGTGAGTTCATCGCCGCCGGCGATACCACAATTCTATAATTCCCTAATTCCTTCAAGACAAAAGCCTGATTCTATACAGGCTCTGATTTTAATTCTGCTAAAGGCGAAAAAAGGAATTGCCCTTGCCATTTGCCGTTTGTTTATTGTACAATTTTATTGCGGTCCGGGCAGGCATTGACCCCCGCGCGAGAACTGTGCGAAAAGGTGACGGTATTGGCGCTGATCGAATGTAAAAATGTGACGCTGGCGTACGAGAAGAACGTCGTGCTGGAGGATCTGTCGTTCGAAGTGAACGAAGGGGATTATCTGTGCATCATCGGCGAAAACGGCTCGGGCAAAAGCACGCTGATGAAGGCGCTGCTGGGCCTCAAGGCGCCGCTCCGGGGTGAGATAGTACGGGGTGACGGGCTTATGCGCAACCAGATCGGGTATCTGCCGCAGCAGACCGGCGTGCAGAAGGATTTTCCGGCCAGCGTGTTTGAAGTGGTGTTGTCCGGCTGCCTGAACGGCTCGGGCTGGCGTCCGTTCTACACGCGCACGCAGAAACAGACCGCGCTGGACAACATGGCCAAACTCAACATTACCGCCCTGAAAAACGCGTGCTACCGCGAATTGTCCGGCGGCCAGCAGCAGCGGGTGTTGATCGCCCGCGCTCTCTGCGCCACGGGAAAGCTGTTGCTGCTGGACGAGCCGGTGACCGGGCTGGATCCGGTCGCCAGCGGGGAACTGTACGAACTGATCGACCACTTGAACCGCGCCCACGGCATCACCGTGATAATGATCACCCACGACACCGCCGCGGCGCTGCCCCGCTGTACGCACATCCTGCACCTCCACAAGGACACCACGTTCTTCGGCCGGCGGGAGGATTACGCGCAGTGCAGCGTGTGTGCGGAGACGCTGGACGCGGCGGGCAATCCGGCCGTTCCCGGCGAAAAGGAGCATATGCATCATGAGTGCTGTGAGCATCACATACATTTTTAAGACGATATTCGGGTACGGCTTCATCTTCCGCGCCATGCTGGTAGGGGTGCTGATCTCCGTATGCGCTGCGCTGCTGGGCGTGAGCCTGGTGCTCCGGCGCTGTTCTATGATAGGTGACGGACTTTCCCACGTAGGCTTCGGCGCGCTGGCGGTGGCGGCGGCGCTCGGCGCGGCGCAGCTGTGGGTGGCGTTGCCCGTGGTGATAGCGGTGGCGTTTCTGATCATCCGGCTGAACGACAACTCGAAACTCTCCAGCGATTCCGCAGTGGCGCTGATCTCCAGCGCGTCGCTGGCGCTGGGCGTGCTGATCGTATCGCTCACGGGATCAAATACCAATCTGAACGACTTTCTGTTCGGCTCGGTGTTTGCGCTGAGCAGGGCGGATGTGAATCTGAGCCTGGTGTTGTCTGCGGCGGTGCTGATACTGTTCGTGCTGTTTTACAACAAGATATTCGCGGTGACGTTTGACGCCGGATTCGCACGGGCAACGGGCACCCGCGAAGTTTTTTACAACACGTTCGTAGCGCTGCTCACCGCGGTGACGGTGGTGATCGGCATGCGGCTCGTGGGGGCAATGCTGGTCGCCAGCCTGATCATTTTCCCGCCCCTCACCGCGATGCAGGTGTGCAAAAAGTTCCGCAGCGTCGTGATCTGTTCGGGTGTTCTGGCGGCAATCGCGTTTATTGCCGGCATGATGATCTCCATCGGCGTGCGTTCGGCGCCCGTCGGTGCCAGCGTGGTATGCGTCAACGCGGTCCTGTTCCTGGTATTCCTGGCAGCGGGGGCGATCATCCGCGCCGGAAAGCCGAAGACCGCCTGAAACCCGTGCCGCGGTTCCCTTAAAAGTAGTAATAATAACTCAAGCGGCCCATGGGCAGCGATTTGCCCGAAATGTAAGTATTTAGTATGTTGTCCGGATCCTCTACGCCGTCGGTGACTTTGAAATAAACGCCCCGGCAGCCGGACACTTTTTTGATCCCGAGCGCCTTGAGCGGCACTTCCACCTGCACATATTTGCCGGATACCGACGTTCGCACGGTCCCGGCTTCGGTGCCGTTGCCGTCCGCGTCCAGCCGGTACAGCGTGCCGCCTTCGAGCGTGCAGTCCGCGAGAAACTCATAGCCGCAGAAGCCTTTGACCGACAGCTCGCCGGTGCCGATGTATATGTTCATCCAGCCGGTTGCGTCGGAGCAGACCACGTCGTTCTCGCAGCGGATCAGGAAGTACAGATTCGTTTTGTCGTGAGCCAGTTTAATCTCCTGAATATTGTTGTCCGGCGCCGCCTGCTTGTACCGGGTCTTGCTGTCCACCGAGAGTTCGTTGCGGGCGCGCACGGTCTGGGAGAGGGCGATATATGACGCGGAGACCGAGTCCCATTGCGCGGGGTCCGCGTTGACGTCGATGGTGATGAGCGGGGGATGCGCGGCGGTGATGTTGTCAGCGCCCTTGAAGCAGCGAATGTAGGAACAGAGCTGGAGGTAGAAATTGTCCCCGTACCCCTCTTTCGGCATCTCGATATCCCGCGAGAATTCTTCGTTGAACTGGTCTACGAATCCCACCACGCCGTCAACGAGAAGCTTCTGCGCGATCCATTCGTTCCAGCCGGTCACGAAAACGGTGTCGATATCGTCAATATTATTGAAGACCGTGTCCCACTGCTGCTGAAAGTTTATGCCTTCGCGGAAAGATTCGCCGTGGTTGTACTCATCGGTGTGATCGTAGCCGCGGCCCCAGTTCCGGTCGCGCTCGGTCCAGGAGCGGCTCAGCGGGATCGCGGTATGCTGGCAGATGGACACGTTTATAGTACGATCGTGGATGGGCTGGGGGTAGGTCCATTCCATCCAGGAAAGCGCATCGCCTTCATATTCCTCATCGGGCCACAGCGTATAAATAATGTCAAAAAACGCGTCCAGCTCCGCATACCGCGCCTCTAAGCCTTCCTGCGGGATGCCCAGTATGACGGGCGTCTCGCCGTCGCGGCAATACCACAGATCCTTGTACAGTCCTTCTTTGTACAGCGCTTCATATATGCGTTCCATGGTCTCGACGGACTTGCTGCGGGTCATGAAGCAGAGTTTGGGCACGTCCCAGCCGGCGTCGTAGTATTCCTGAAAAACGTCGCACAGCGCCATGAACTGGTCGGTATAGATCTCGCCGTTGGAGGTGTCAAAAGCCAGAAAGTCCACGCCCGCGGCGGTGAGCATTTCGCAGTGGCGCGCAATGACCCATTTATCGGTGGAGCGGTAGTAGCCGAACAGCGGCTCGTTCCAGTAGTGGAATGCGTACAGCGGGCTGGAGGGGGTGCCGGCTTTGTTCCAGAGGGATTTCGTGTCGGTCTTCAGGAGTTCGGTGATGTTGTACGTGGTCTTGCCGGAAGCGCCGTGCCAGAGGAAATAGAACATCCCGACGGTCTTGCCGGAGTCGGTCTTAAGCACGGGGTCAAACGTCCGGCCGAATTCGTCAACGCCGCAGATCAGGTTGATGTTCCGGCCCCCGTTTTCGGCGTAGGGGTCAACGGTCTGCGTTTTACGGCAGCCGCTGAATGCCGCGATTGCCGCAATTGCCGCCGTGAGCAGCGTCAACAGCGCCGCGAGCCTGAGTTTGCTTATAAAGGTGTTATGTTCCATATTGCTACCCCGATGCAGTGAATAACCGGTTTAGTGTTTATGTTTTCGGCAGATATATGACCATTCGCAGTCGGAGCAGATCTGATCGAACTTGTTCGGCTCGTATATTTTTTCTTCTGCCGATTTAAAGATTTCGCTGTTTAAGCATTCTTTTTCCGTAATGCCGAGCAAACCGGCGGTCAAACGGTCGTATCGCTGCACTTTTTCTTCGCTGCTGCAGATGCCGCCGACCAGGTTCGGGCAGGAAGCGCACAGGTCGTCGGGCCCGAAGATAAGTTCGAATTGACCCCCGGATTTAAGCGCTTCTATGATCGCCTGCATTTTTATGTTGAATTCTTCGCTGTAGCCTTTGCCCTCGTAGTGCGCTATGCAGAGAATATGATGCGGACGGAGCTGCATTGATTACATCCTTTCAAGCTGAAGTTGGCGATAGTCATAATGACCGGATGTAATTATATCAAAAAAAGCGGATAATTCAAACTGATACCGGCCGCAGCGCGCGCACCGCGTTGAGCACGGACAACACCATCACGCCGACGTCCGCGAACACCGCGAGCCACATGCCGCCGAGTCCGGCCGCCACCAGCACCAGCGTGAGCAGTTTGATGCCGATCGCGAACACGATGTTTTCGTATACGATGCGCATGCTCCGGCGGGCGGTCTTGATCGCGGCCGGGATCTTGACCGGGTCGTCATCCATGAGCACGATGTCGGCGGCTTCGATCGCGGCATCCGAGCCGATGCCGCCCATGGCGATGCCTATGTCCGCGCGCACGAGGACGGGGGCGTCGTTGATGCCGTCGCCGACGAACGCCAGCTTGCGGCCTTCGGGTACGGTGTCGAGGAGTTTTTCCAGCTGCTCGACTTTGTTTTCCGGCAGCAGCCCGCCGTACACTTCGTCGATACCCAGTTCTCCGGCCACCCGGTCGCCGACGTCCTGCCGGTCACCGGTCAGCATGGCGGTTTTGTTGACGCCGGTGCCGCCGGACTTGCCAGACTGCCGCAGCAGTCTGAGCGCTTCCGCCGCGGTGGGCTTGAGCTCGTCGGAGATCAATATCCGGCCTGCGTACACGCCGTCCACCGCCACGTAGACCACCGTGCAGCCCGCGTCCTCACGAGCCGAATTGTCGTCTGTCCCCGGTTTAAAACCGGCCGGGTCAGCAGAGAGCAGGGAGGCGTTGCCGACGGCGATACGCCGGCCGTCAACGACCGCGGTGACGCCTTTGCCGCTGACGTTGACGATATTGTCCACGCGTTTCGGATCGGGAGTGCGGCCGTACGCCCGGAGCAGGCTTTGACCGATGGGATGCGGCGAGTCGAGTTCGGCGTGAGCGGCGAGTTCGAGCAGCTCGCTTTCCGGAAGCATGGCGGCTTCGACGCGGACAACTTCGAAATTGCCCCGGGTCAGCGTGCCGGTCTTATCGAATACCACCGTGTCGGTGCGGGACAACGCCTCCAGGAAACACGAGCCTTTGACCAGTATGCCGTTCCGGCCGGCGCCGCCTACGCCCGCAAAGAACGCGAGGGGCACGCTGACCACCAGCGCGCAGGGGCAGCTGGCCACCAGGAACGCCAGCGCCCGGTACAGCCAGAGCGTCCAGCGCGGGTCTGTCCCCTTTATCAAAAGCGTCAGGAGCGGTGGCAACACTGCCAGCAGCGCCGCGAGGGCGCACACCACGGGGGTGTAGATCCGGGCAAAGCGGGTGATGAAGTTTTCGGAGCGGGCCTTGCGCTCGCCGGAATTTTCGACCAGCTCCAGGATACGCGAGACAGCGGACTGACTGAATTCTTTCGTGGTCTGGATGAGGAGATCGGAGTTGAGGTTGACGCAGCCGCTCAGCAGTTCATCGCCGGGCCGCGCGGTGCGGGGCACGCTTTCGCCGGTCAGCGCGGCGGTGTCAACGCCGGATTCGCCCCTGACCACGATCCCGTCGATGGGTATCCGTTCGCCGGGCTTTACTAATATATAGCTGCCCGCGGGCACGTCTTCGGGCGCCGTGCGGACGGTGTCGAGGTCATTCAAACTGTGGTCTGACCCTGTGTTTAAATCGTTGTCCGAACCCCGGTACAGATTGGCGTACTCGGGACGCAGGTCCATCAGTTCGGTAATGTTTTTGCGGCTGCGCTCCACGGCCAGGTCCTGGAACAATTCGCCCAGCTGGTAAAACACCATCACCGCGGTCGCCTCGTAAAAATCGCCGCCGGAGAGCCAGCCGAGGGCGAGCGCGCCGAGCGTTGCCACCGCCATCAGGAAGCACTCGTCCAGCAGTTCGCCGTGGACAATGCCCTCTCCCGCCTCAAGCAGCACGTCGTATCCGGCGATCAGGTACGGCACCAGATTCAGCAAAAACAGCGCCCATATGGGCAGATCCAGCAGATTCAGCGCTTTCAACACCAGGAGCACGCCAGTAATGACGGCGGCAACTGTGATTCTGATCAAAATTACTTTTTGCTCTTTTTCCATTTTTGTCCGGCCTTTCCGTTTTGCGGTCAACGATTAAATGATTGTTTAATCGTCGGTGCGATTATGCTATAATATTTCTGTACCTGTCAACGGCCCGCGCCGTTTTACTGACGGACGGACAATATTTATTGCTGAAAGGGACAAAAAATGGACGTTAAGCATTTCAATATTAAGCAACTCCCGCACAACCACGGCCGGCTGCCCGTCAATCTCGTGGCCGAAATGCCCGACGGTGCCACGTTCGGGAGCGTTGCCGACGTGTTCAGCCTTTTGGGGGACGGACGCCGCGTGCAGCTGTTTTGGCTGCTGTGTCACTGCGAAGAGTGTGTTGCCAACCTGTCCTCGCTGATGGGCCTTTCCAGTCCCGCGCTGTCGCATCATTTAAAGCTGCTGAAGAACGCCGGCCTGATCGGGAGCCGCCGGGAAGGGCGGGAGGTGTATTACACCGCGGCCGACACGCCCCGTGCGAGCGCCCTCCACATAATGATCGAGGACACCGTGGAGCTCACATGCCCGGAACACGAACCCGGGACAGACGAACGCACGCACGCCATCGCGGAAGTGCACGACTATCTGGTGGCGGATCTGGGACGCCGGGAGACGATCGAGTCTCTGGCCGCGCGTTTCCATATGAACCGCACCACGCTGCAGGAGGATTTCCGGCGCATGTACGGGCTGCCGGTGGCAACGTACATCCGCAACATGCGCATACGGCGGGCAATGGAACTCCTGCGCACCACCGGGCGGGGCGTGGCTGACATCGCCGCGGAAGTGGGCTACGGCAGCCAGAGCAAGTTCACGCAGGCCTTCCGGGAGGTCTCCGGATTGACGCCGCGGGAGTATAGGACTGTTGCACATTGACCGCGCGCAATGTATAATTACAATAAAGTACAGAAACAGCCCGCCGGGATCGAGCGCGGGCGGAGATTGTTCACGAACCGGAATTGACCGGTATGGAGGGCAAAAAAATGAAAAAACGATCGATTATCGCACTACTGGCGCTGGTATTGACCGGCGTTATGATCCTGGCGTTCAGCGGCTGCAACAATCCGCCGGCGGGACAGCCCACCGCGGAACCGAATGCCACGGGATCAGATCCGGCTGCTACCGAGCCCGCCGGATCGTCGCAGGAGGCTGCGGATAGGGCAGCTAAATTCTGCGAACGCTTTAACGGCACCTGGACGGCGACGGACAATGCGTTTATTGACTTCTATTTTGACGAAAAGCAGCCGGCCGCGGTGTTCGGCGTCTGGGGGTCGGACGCGGCGTTCCCCGAAGGCCGGATCGAGGATGCGGTCGAGACTGCGGAAGGAGAGTACGACCTTACGGTGCGCATGGATCCGAACTCGGATACGGTTAAAATGCACTGCAGAAACGAAAACAACGCGATTTTCTTCACGGATGCCATGAACGTCACCAAAAGGTACGAGTACGACGGCACCCGCCAGTACCCGTCAACGGTCATCGTGCTCACGCCGCAGGAGATCATGACACTGTTCGGCGGCCTCTGGACGGAGGCGCTGGAAGGGAAGGAGTTCCTTTATATTGACACCATCAACGACGGTCAGATCGTGATCAAAGTCGGGGAATGGGGCACTGAAGGCTACAAGACCGCCTACGCGATCCTGCGTGTAGAAACGGACAGCTCCTGGGAAAAATTCCAGTTCACGCTGGAAGACGCGGACGGCAACCCCGGCATTTATCCCGGCGCGCTGTACAACGCCATGAACACGATGGGCATTGACTTCGGCGGCGGCGAGAAAGCGTACAATACGGATGATTATGCGAACCATCAGGGCTCGTCCGATCCCGGCACAGACCCCGGCACGGATCCCGCGGCGGTCGAAGCCGCCCGGCGGCGCGCGCTGGAATTCGCGTTCCTGGTGGACGGCACCTGGAATACGCCGGACGGGCCGGTATTCGTTGACTTCGATATTGAGGGCAACGAAGCCTGGTTTATGACGGCGGTCTGGAACGCGGGCGGCGATTTCCCGTCGTACCATATTCTGGACGCGGTCGAACAGAATAGCGGCGAATACGAGCTGACCGTGCAGGAGCGCGGCGTGACGGAGCCGGTAAAAATGAAGTGCAAGATCATCGGCAATTCCATGGAGCTCACTGATAACACCGGCTACAAAAAAACGCTAGAATACAAGCCCACCAAGCAATATCCGACCAATATCATTGATGCGCAGCGCAGCAGCATCATATACCTGTGCGGCGGCGTGCGCACGGAGGCTACGCAGCGGATGGAATACCTGAACGTCTACGAGGACAATTACGGGCACATCATCATGAACCGCTGCACGTGGGGCGTTGAAGGCATCCAGGCCAGCTTCCGCGTGGTCAAGATCGAATACACGAACGACAAGGCCACGGATATCAACGTGATCCTGGCGGACAGCGACTACAATGTGTACGATTGCCCGGGACACCTGTTGGGCGCGGATATGATCTTCCATATCGACTTCGGCGACGGGATGCATGCGTACGTGGAAGATTTTCCCGAAAATCATACGCTGACCGTTAATCCGAACACGGCGGAGAAGCGGGCGCTGGAGTTCGCGTTCCTGGTGGACGGCACTTGGAACAGCAGCGACATGACGGATTTCATCGATTTCGAGATCAACGATAAAAACGAGCCCTGGTTCATGCTGGCGGTCTGGAATTCGGGCGGCGATTTCCCCAGCGGCCGCATTATGGACGCGGTCAAGATCAAAGACGGCGAATATGATGTGACGTACAAGATGCGCGACGAGTCGAAAACGCGCACCGTAAGGACCAAGGTGAACGGCAACCGTCTGGATTTTGTCGACATGGATAACAAGGCGGCAACGTTCTATTACGACGCTGAAAAGCAGTTCCCGTCGAGCATTGAGGATATTCCGCGAAGCCAGATCATGACTTACGCGGGCGGCGTGCGGACCGAGGCCAACAACGGCGAGATGTACATTCATGTTTATAAAGATGACGACGGCAATATCTGGCTCGACCGCCGCGTCTGGGGCATGCAGGGGATCGTGGCGCGGTACCGTATCGTCAAGATCGAAGCGCTGGATAAACTGTACCACGAACTGAACGTCATCCTTGTGGACGGCCGGTACAATGTCTATCAGTGCCCCGGCAGGATCATCGGTGCGGAAATGATCTTCCATATCGACTTCGGCGACGGCATGTACGCATATCTGGAGGACAGTTTCGAGAATCATTGACGCCCGGGACCGGGCCGGCAGGATGACTGCCGAAACAGCGCTGACCCGCGCGAATAATTAACTGAAAAAGACCACGCCGGTGAAGTATTCCGGCGTGGCCTTTTTTGATATTGTCATTGCGAAATGCGGTATCAGAGCAGCTTTTTGATCTCCCGGATATAGGAGGAATCAGAGCCGCAGCAGCCGCCGATGTAGCTGACGAACTCGAGCGCCGGCTTGATGTCTTCGGCAAACTGCTGCGCGCTGTAGGCGGTCGAGATGGTGCCGTCGGCGCTCAGGATCGGTTTGCCGGCGTTGGGTTTGAACAGCAGGGGCAGCGATGTTTTTTCGGAAAATTCCTTAATGATCGGGAGAGCCAGATCCGGGCCGAGGGAGCAGTTGAGGCCGATGGCGTCAATGCCAAGAGGCTCCAGCGTCTCGATCGTGTCTTCCACGGAATTGCCGAACATCGTTTTGCCCGACTTCTCGAAGGTCATGGCGCAGAATATCGGGACGCCGTACTTCTTGGCTTCGACGGTGGCAACGCGCATCATCTCCAGATCCATAAACGTCTGGATCAGCACCATATCGCTGCCGGCGCCGATCCCTGCGTCCAGCATCTCGTCATATATCGCGGCGCACTCTTCCTCTTCCAGATCGCCGTAGGGTTCCAGCAGCTGGGTGAGGGGACCGATGGACAGGCATAACTTTACATCCGTGCCGTCGAGCGCTTTTCGGGCGGCTTTGACGCCCGAAGTGATAACCTCATGCACGGAATAATTCGAGGAGCGCTTCACCGCGGGACCGTTGGCGCCGAAAGTGTTGGCCAGCACTATCTCGGAACCGGCGTCCACATACCGGCGCACGACCTCTTCCACGAACTCCGGATGTTCGACGTTGTATTTCCAGACGGGCACCTTGGCCACGCCGTTTGCTTCGGCGAGTCCCCACAGGGTGGTGCCTACCGCGCCGTCCAGCAGTGTGATCTTTTTCTGCATATGATACCTCGCGATCTGATAAAACGGACGGCCGTCCGCGGGCGGACCTGCCTTTCTGGCAATGACCGGACCCTGCGTAAAACGGCCGCCGGATTCAATAAATATTACTTACGTTTGGTGAGAACATCCTTCTCGTAGGCTTTGACCTCGTCGAACCACTCGGGACCGGCGGCAACACCGCAGCGCTCGCAGTATTCGTTCCAGATGTCGCCGAAGGGCAGCATCTTGACCTCTTCCTGACGGACGAAGAGCTCGGTGAAATTGCCCGCGTCCTGCAGCGCCTTGAGAGTCTCGTGCGGCGTGCACAGCGCGATCAGCAGTGCCTTCTGCCAGCTTCTAAAGCCGGTCGTCCAGGCGGCGATGCGGTTGATGCTGGCGTCAAAATAGTCGAGCGCCATGTACACGCGGTCAAGGCCGCCGCCGCGCACGATCTCTTTCGCCATTTCTTTGGTCTCGTCGTCCAGCAGGACCACGTGGTCGGAGTCCCAGCGTATCGGGCGGGTGATGTGGAGCGCGAACTCGGGGTAGAAGCACATGAGCGCGGGGATCTTGTCGGAGACGACTTCGGTGGGATGGTAATGACCGTTGTCCATCAGCGGCATGACGCCCTCGCGGGTGGCGGCGTAGCTCAGCGTGAACTCCGCGGAGCCGGCGGTGTACGCTTCCACACCGATGCCGAATACTTTCGACTCGACGCAGGGCTTGACCCACTTTCTGTCGTAGGGCTCGGAAAGGATCTGATCCAGCGAATCCATGTAGCGCATTCTCGGGCCGACGCGGTCAGCGGGAATGTCCTTGTAGCCGTCGGGGATCCAGAAGTTGATCACGCAGGGAATGCCGGTCTCTTTCGCAAAATAGCTGGCGATGCGGATGCAGGCTTTGCCGTGCTCGATCCAGAATTTACGTGTCTCTTCGTCGGGGCTCGAAAGGGTAAGGCCGTCTTTTACTTTCGAATGAGAGAAGAACGTGGGGTTGAAGTCGATACCGGTGTTGTACTTTTTGGCCAGGTCTACCCATTTCTTGAAGTGCTTCGGCTCGATCTTGTCGCGGTCAACGAACTCGCCTTTTTTGAAGATGGCGTAGCAGGCATGTACGTTGAGTTTGATCTTGCCGGGGCAGAGGGCAATGACCTTCTCGATGTCCGCCATAAGCTCTTTCGGATTGCGTGCTTTTCCGGGGTAGTTGCCGGTAGTCTGGATGCCGCCGGTGAGCGGTCCGTCGTGGTCAAAACCGATAACGTCGTCGCCCTGCCAGCAGTGGAGGGACACCGGGATATCCTTCAGCCGCGCGATAGCCGCGTCAGTGTCAATGCCGTATCCGGCAAAAATCTTCTTCGCCGATTCGTATCTGTTGCTCATAACATAACTCCTTACGATCATACTGTAAAACCGCGCTTCCGGCGCCGGTCACGGTTCCGGCCGCGCCAATTTCCGCTTCGAATTATATATTATTTTAAAAGTGCTTTCAATAGTGAATTTGGGTCTGTCGATCTGTCAATCAACTCATATCTTTGGCCTATCAGTCCATTGTCTGCCGATCAGACCTGAACCGCAAACCAGACTGCGCAAAAACCATTGTTGCTGTTTGAACACCGAACGGTGCTGTAGAATAGGCAGAGGAAACTTCCTTTGAGATGTCTCTTGCTCATTTCAAACGCCGGTTTTCGGAAAAAGTGGGACAAAAATTCCCGTTTGTGAAATTTTGTCCCACCTCGGGCGCCTTCTGAGGGGCTCTGGCGGGTCAATGCCGCTTTCGACACGGCCTCATGCCGCTTTTGACCCGGCTGCAATAGGACAAAAATCTACTTTTCACGCTTTTTTGTCCCACTTTCGCGCTCCGTAAGGCGGAACCGGCCAGGGAGATGCAGCCATGAGTGGGACAAAAATCCTTATTTGAGCGATTTTGTCCCACTTTTTGAAATTTCCCCTTCTTAAAATGAGCGAGAATGCGGATGGACGAGCGATTCCCGGAATCGGTACGGGATCAGGAAAAGCGGAATCAGGAAAAGAGCCCTCCGAGAATAATATTGACTTCGGCGGGCGCGTAGTGTAAAATCATTAAGCGTTTGAGGCTGCATCCTCCGGACATGCGCGGGGGTGGTCGCCCACGGACAAATCTGCGCGTGAGACTTCGGTCACGGCAGCAATCGGGAAGGTGCTATATGGGTAAGATCGGTTTTGACAGCGAACTTTACATGGAAAAGCAGACCAGCCACATCATCGAACGCATCTCGCAATTCAACAACAAACTGTACCTCGAATTCGGCGGAAAGATATTTGACGACCTGCACGCCGCGCGGGTATTGCCCGGGTTCGACGTCAACGGCAAAATCAAGCTCCTCCAGAAGCTTCGTGACAAAGCCGAGGTCGTGATCTGCGTCAACGCGGCCGACATCGAAAAGACCAAAATGCGCGCCGACATCGGCATCACGTACGACCTGGAAGTGCTGCGCCTTATTGACCTGATCAGCAAAATGGATATCCTCGTGAGCGCCGTGGTCATTACGCAGTACATCGGCCAGCAGGCGGTGGAAGGCTTCATCAAGCGCCTGGACCACATCGGCATGCGGCACTACCTGCATTACCGGATCTCCGGGTATCCCGCCAACGTCAGCACTATTGTCAGCGACGAAGGCTACGGCAAAAACGAATTCGTGGAGACCGAGCGGCCGCTGGTCGTGGTCACTGCGCCCGGCCCCGGCAGCGGCAAACTTGCCACCTGTCTGTCCCAGCTGTATCACGAGTACAAGCGCGGCAGAGTGGCCGGCTACGCGAAGTTCGAAACGTTCCCGATCTGGAACCTGCCGCTCAAGCATCCGGTCAATCTGGCGTACGAAGCCGCCACCGCCGACCTGATGGACGTCAACATGATCGACCCCTTCCACCTCGAAGCGTACGGCGTGTCCACGGTCAACTACAACCGCGACATCGAGGCGTTCCCGGTGCTGCGCAATATATTGAAAATGATCACCGGCGACCCGGACTTTTACCGGTCGCCTACGGATATGGGCGTCAATATGGCCGGCTACTGCATCACCGACGACGCGGTCTGCCGCGAAGCTTCCTGCCAGGAGATCATCCGCCGCTATTACAAGACCGCCTGCCAGTGCAAACTCGGCCGCGAGAAACCCGAACCGCTGGAGAAGATCGCGATGATAATGCAGCAGCTGGGGCTCAAGACCACCGACCGGCGCGTGGTGGTTGCCGCCACGCAGAAAATGCACGATTCCGGCTGCCCCGCCTGCGCCATCGAGCTGGAGGACGGACGCATTATCACCGGCCGCAAGACACAGCTGATGAGCGCCTCGGCCAGCTGTGTGCTGAACTCGATAAAATCGCTGGGTGGCATTGCCGACGAGATCATGCTGATCACGCCGGAAACGCTGGAGCCGATCCTTGATCTGAAGCACAATATTCTGGGTTCCGCCAGCCCGGTGCTGAAGCTGGACGACGTGCTTACGGCACTCTCCATCAGCGCCGTGATGAACCCGTACGCCCGCCAGGCCGTGCAGTATCTGACGCAGCTTAAGGGCTGCGACATGCACTCCACGCAGCTTTTGCGCAGCGGCGACGAAGGCACGATCCGCAAGCTGGGCATGAACCTTACGTGCGAGCCGGTGTTCCCGGAGAATGATATCCTGCTGTAAAGCTGTTTGTTTTTTAGAACTTAACGGTACCTGCGGCCCAGTTCGGGCAGGGCGTAGGTGAGGACTTTGATGGAATTGCCCGCGGCCAGTTTGCAGAATGTCGGAAAATCGGTGGGAGCACCGCCGTCGGCGCCGTCGGAAATCGACCGGAGAATAACGTAGGGGACCAGATTGATCGCCGCCACCGCCGCGATCGCGCCGCCCTCCATTTCACAGGCTGACGCGCCGAAATCGTCGCGCAGCTTCTTTTTTTGCTCGCCTTCCGCCACAAAGCAGTCGCCGGATGCCACGATGCCGCGGTAAGCCTTCAGACCGGCTTTTTTCGCCGCGGAAAGCATTATATCCACCGCGGGTCTGTCGGCGGGGATGTTGACCGTTTCGAGCGCCTGGATCCAGCCGCGCGGATCGCCGAACGCGGTGGTGTCAAAATCGTGCTGCAGCGCCGAGTCGGAGACCAGGATGTCGCCGATGCGGAGCGCGTTGTCAACGCCCCCGGCCACGCCCGTGTTTACGATAAGCCTCGGCTTGAATTTCACGCACATGACGGTGGCGCACATCGCCGCGAACACTTTGCCCACGCCGCACACTGCGGTCACGACGTCTACGCCGCCGATCTTGCCCGCACTGAATGTGATGCCGCAGATCTTGCGGTCGCGCCGCTCGGCCATCAGGGCCAGCAGCCCTTTTATTTCAATATCCAGCGCACCGATGATCCCGATCATGATGCCGCACCTCCCGTCGATATGTCTGTGTTATCCGCCGTCGGTCCCGGATACCGGAACGTTACATTTGTATTTTCCAGCACGTTCAAAAAGTATGCCGCCCCGGCTTTGGCTTTGTCAATGTCGAGATTCCGGTAATTGCCGCACTCGATCTCGCTCTTGCCGAACACGTCGCCCTGATGGTGAACGATCATTTCCAGCGTAGCTTTGGTGGCGGTCAATACTTCCTCCGGATCCGGCGGCTCGCCGTCAATGCCCCGCACCAGCAGATAATACCCGGTCTGGCAGCCCATCGGCCCGAAATAGATCACCCGCGGCCCGATGGCGGAGTTGCGAATGTAAGTGGCGAACATGTGCTCCATACTGTGTATTTCTGCGTTGGAGATCAGGTCGCCCGAGTTGGGCACCCGCGCGCGCAGGTCAAACGTGGTAATGTCGCCGTCGCTCCGCGAAATGTACATTCCGGGGACAATATACCGGTGATCCACCGTAAAGCTGGCGATCTTCTCTATTTTTTCTGTCTTTTCCATTTCAGCACCTTTTTCGGTCTTGTCTCTGAGTTCTTTAAAGAAGCGGCTGAGCAGCGCCGACGCTTCGGTCCCGCAGATCAGCGGATACACTTCGGTACCTCTCCCGGTACGGTTGTCCGTTCCCCGCGCAAACAGATTGAAGCGGGAGCCGGCGGCGCCGGCCTCGGGATCGTACGCACCGAAATAGAGCCGGCGGAAGCGGGCGGAGGATATTGCCCCCGCGCACATGGGGCAGGGCTCGAGGGTCACGTATATGTCGCAGTCATCCAGGCGCCAGTCGCCGGCGGCGCGGGCCGCGGCTTCGATGGCCCGCAGTTCCGCGTGACCGGTAGGGGAGTGCTCGGCTTCACGGACGTTGTGCGCGCGGGCAATGACGGCGCCGTCTTTGACTACCACCGCGCCGACCGGCACGTCGCAAGGCAGACTCAGCGCCGCCTCCCGGAGCGCTTCTTCCATAAACCGCCTCACTATTGACATACTTTTGCAACACCGTCCGTGTATAATATTGCCGGGTTGAGAATGGCACCCGACTTGTGCTATTATTATACAAGAACGGCAGTGCCGTTTGCAAGCCGCACACAGGCAATGTCTCTCGAGGAGAATGCAGATATGATCAGTTTTGACCGGACGCCGGAAGACGGCAAATATAAATTTTACGACTTGTACGAAGTAATAAGGCTCCTGAGATCTCCGGGGGGCTGCCCCTGGGACCGGGTCCAGACGCACCGCACGCTCATCACGCCGATGGTGGAGGAAGCGTACGAACTCGTGGACGCCATTGAAAAAGAGCGCGACGACAAGCTGGTGGAAGAACTGGGCGACGTCCTGCTGCAGGTGATCTTTCATACGATCATCGGCGCGGAAGAGGGCAAATTCACGTTTGACGACGTGACCGACCGCTGCACGCGCAAGATGCTGTTTCGCCATTCGCACGTTTTCGGCGAGGACACCGCGGCCAACGCGGGCGAAGCGCTTGAGAACTGGGAAAAGCGCAAGACGAATGAGAAGGGGTTCGACTCGCTGGAGCAGAAGCTCCGGGACATTCCGCGCAATTATCCCGCGCTGTACAAGGCGTACAAGGCGGCGTCCAAGATCCGCAAAGACGCGGAGGCCCGGGGCAGTTCCGCAGATACTGCGGACGTGCCGGACAACGAGGAAGAACTGGGAAAGCAGCTGTACGAGATCGTCCGCGCGGCCGAGGCAAAAGGGCTCAATCCGGAGACGGCGCTGCGAAGGTATGTTGACCGCGAAATAATAAAAGCTGATTAAAACAGAGAGGTAATCCATGAGGATCGACAAGTTTTTAAAAGTATCACGCGTGATCAAACGGCGCACCGTGGCCAACGAAGCCTGCGACGCCGGCCGGGTCACGATCAACGGCCGCCCTGCCAAAGCGAGCGCCGATGTCAAAGAGGGCGACATCGTAGAGATCGGTTTCGGCACCGGCAAAACGCGTTTCCAGGTGCTGAAAGTTACGGAAACTGTCAGAAAAGAAGATGCGGCGGGCATGTACCGGCTGCTGGAAGAATAATTGACCGGGGGACAGACAAGATGTTCAAAAACACGATGAACAAGGATTTGAAGCACAACTCATTCAAGAAGATCCTTTGCGCGGTACTGGCGGTATTGACCGCGGTCACGCTGCTCGGCGCGGCGGCCGGCTGCCGCAAAAATAAAGGGAACAAGAGCGAGTATGCCGGAAAAGTTGACGGCCTCGATTTTACCCGCCCGGTGTTCATGTACGCGTTCAATTATGCCGCCAACAAACTGTACCAGTCCGGCGAAGTGTCGTTTGACACCTTCGGCACGGATGAGTTCGTTGACCTCCTGAAAGAGACAAAAAACGCTGACGGCAAAAGCTACTACGACGCGATGCTGGAAGACATTCTGACCGAGGGACAGAAGTACCTGATCAACGAAAAAATGGCGCGCGGCGAGTCAGACTGGCCCGGGGACAGCACGCTGAAGGCCAAGGGCGATAACCTCAAGACTTCGCTGGAAGGCGACTACGCCATGTACATCCAGTATTACGGGTATACAGCGGAAATGATCGCGCTCCAGCTGTTCGGCATGCCGCTCAGCGATTATATGGATATTTATCCGCGTACAGAGGCCGTTGATGAATATAACACCAAGTGGATGCGCACGCTCGATCCGACCGAAGAACAGCTCGCGCAGTTCTACGCGGACCATACGAGCGAGTACCGCATCGTCACCGTCCGTCACAGTCTGATCCTCACCGAGGACATGACGGATGCCGAAAAGCAGGAGGCGCTGGCTGAGGCGCAGGGGTATGTTGACGCCGTAAAGAACGGCACGATGACGTTCGATGAGGTCGTGGCGCTCTCCGAGGACACCGGTGTGACTTCCAACGACGGCTACTATGATGTTTACAAGAACAGCGGCTTTGTGAAGCCTTTCGAGGAATGGGCCGTTGCCTGCACGGAGACCACGACTGTCCCCGAGATCGTCGAAACGGAATTCGGCTACCACCTGATGATCTGCACCGAGATCAAGGATTACACGGATGAGGACGTACAGACCAACGTCGCCCAGGGCTGGCGCGCCGAGCAGCTGGACAACGAACTGAACAGACTGGCCGCCCAGAGCGAGCATGCCATACAGGACCGCAACGACGCGGTCATCGAAAAATACATGAAAATGGCGCTTACGGTGAATTTTGACGAGTCAGATTCCGATGATCCAGCCGCCACTTCGGCGCCGGCGGCCACCGCCACCCCGAAACCCGAGTACAACGACGACCCGCTGGATGACACAGTAGTCGCGAAAGTAGGGGAGCAAAAGATCATCTACCCTGAATTTGTGTTCATGTTCAGCACCGCCGTCAACGAGATCCTGACCGACGATTACACGCCCGATCCCGATGTCACCACGGCGGAGCGCTACCGGCAGCTGCGCGAGTTCCTGGAGACGCCGTACAAGGACACCGGCATGACCTACCTCGAAAAGATCAAGGCGCGCGCGCAGGAACTGGCCGTGGAGTATGCCGCGTCGTACATGATGGCGCTGGAGCAGAAGGAACCGTACACCGAAGAAAAATTAGCGTCGATGAACGACGAGATCGATGAAGCGATCGATTATTATCTGATGTACGCGGGCGAATATTACGGCGTTACGACGCGCGATGAGTACATGCGCTACGTTACGGGCATGGGCGTCAACGATTATAAGTATTTCAACGCGATCCACACATTCCTGTCGGAGTATGCCGAGGAGGCGATGGCGGCAATGACCGTCACGGACGAACAGCTCAAAGCGTATTACGACGTCAACGAAGAGTATTATCGCATAGTTGCCGTCCGCCATATCCGGCTGGATTTTACCGACACGGATGAAGACGAAACTATCTCGGACGCCGAAAAGCAGGCAGTGCGCGACACCGCAAATTTGCTGGTGGCAAAGATAAACGCCGGCGATTCTCCGGAAGCGCTGGTCAAAGCCTGGTCTCAGGCAGAGGATGCGACTACGAACGGAGGCATCGCTGCGCTGAGCGCAGTCTCCGGCGCGCTGGACAAAGAGATCGTTGACTGGGCAATGGAAACCACGACAGTCGGCACCGAAACGCTCACCGTATTTGAATTTACGGACGGCATCGAGGTCGTGTACGTATGCGGCATTCTGACGTTCGACGGACTGGAAGGCGAGACCGGTTCTGACGAAGTTACGCCGGAAACGCTGAAAAGCACGCTGGAATCCGCGTATAAGAATGAAGAGTACGACCGGCAGATCAAACAGTACGTGACGGATCATAATCTCGAACTCTCCGAACTTCGTACCGATCTGGTAGACAAGGCCGCGGAGGCTTACCTGACTTACGAGGACAACGAGGCAACCGAGTGATCGTTCAGCCCTCATAAAGGCAAAAACAGCCGGCAGTCCGGGTGACACGTCTGCCGGCTGTTTTTTTGCGTGATCGTCTGTTCCGGTCAGTCGCGCGGTTCGGCGTTGACAACGCAGAATACCTGGATGCCCCGCCCCCGGCCGAAGGCGGTGAGGGCTTCGCCGGTGGTGGCGGTAATGCCGATCGCTGCCGGCGCAAGGCCGCACAGACGGGCAGTGTTTTCTTTGATCTCCTGAATATGTGCCGCGAGTCTGGGCTTGGCGGCTTCGATACTGAACGAAATATGCGTCAGGCAGTATCCGGCCGCAGTGAGATCGTCGAGCGCGAGGCGCAGGTACGCGGCGGAATCGGTCGTACCGCTTTGGCACAGTTCGTCCGCGGGGCCGCCCAGAATGTTGCGGCCGGTGATGCCGGACAGCGCGTTCGTCAGCGCGTGGAGCAGTACGTCGCCGTCGCTGTTGGCTCTGAGTGTAAGCCGGTCGTTCAGTTTTATACCGCCCAGGATCAGCGGCTTTTCGGGATCATAGCGTGTGAACGCGTGTGAATCCTGGCCGATAGCAGACACGGCGCCGCCGGCGTGCGGCCTGTCATCTGACGGGCGGAAAGACGCGGGACCGGAAGAGAGCGATCCGGGCAACGCTCCGGATACGCCGCTGGAGCCGAAACCGCCGCCGCGGTCAACGCCGATCGAAGCGACATTGTCCACTTCCGTGAACGCGGCCATGGGCACCCGCGCCAGGATGAACTGGGCGATGCGGTCGCCGCGGTTGACCGTGATCGGCTCGGTCTGCGATGAATTCCACACGATCACGCTGATCTCGTTCCGGTAGCCCGCATCCAGCGTGCCCGGCGCGTTGGGCACCCGGAGCGCCGTCTTGAGGCTGAGCCCGGACCGGGGACGGACCTGCAGTTCAAAACCGTCCGGAATGGCCATTTTCAGGCCGGTGGGCACCAGCGCGGTGGCACCGGGCGCGATCTCTACTGTTTCCGCTGCGTAAATATCCATTCCGGCATCGTCGGGATGGGCGTAGCAGGGCAGTACGGCGCTTTCGCGGCATTTTTCAACGAAGATCTCGATTTTTTCACGTTTATCTGACATTGCGGGGCGACCTCCTTAGAGTGGGGTGCAACATTTTGCGTTATTATGGTGCGATCTGAGTGCGGATGATCACGTTGTCCGGCAGCGCGCTGTCCGCAAATTCCGATTGCGGTGCGCCCGCCAGCAGGGCGGCTTTGGGTCTGAAGTCTCCGGGGGAGAGCAGGACGTTCTGGCAGAAGCGCGGGAAAATATCGGTGCTGCTGTTGCCGGCGACGGCGCGGTCATCCGGGAGCGTCAGCAGCGGGTACGTTGCCCCGCGTTCGTCCTTCAGCGCGAACCGCCCCGCCGAACCGTAAGGGCCGCAGCGCCGGCAGTTATTGCCCCCGTATCCCACAACGCAGTGCCGCATGCGCATGAGGGGCACCGGCCCGTTTTTGACGATCTCGGCCTTTACGCCCGCGGGGAAACCTTGTGCCAGACTTCCGGCCGGATACTCCGGGGACAGCGTCAGCACTGACGCACCCAGCGCGGTCAACACCCGCACCGTCTCCAAATTCGTTATATTCAGCGACAGATCCGCACAGATCAGCAGTTTTTTCTGCCGAATGCGGGCGGAAATGTCGATTCCGTTCATAAAACAGCCTTCCAGCAGCCCGAAATCGTTGAAAGTGGTCAGCTGCAGGCCGTCGCAGTTGTCGATCAGTGCGGGCAACAGCTCCAAAAAACGTATATACTGCCCTCCGAGGGGCAATACCGGCAGCGTTGCCACCGCCAGTCCGCCGTTTTCCGCCACGATACTGCGAATTGTTGCGCATCTGTCCGGCGCCAGCCAGAGCTGCCACGGCAAGTAGCAGAGCACAGATCCGGGAAGCGTTGACCCCGGGATCGACGCGTGCAGAGCCGAACTAAATGCCGCCGCATCGTATGCGGCACTCAGCGGATCGGGGTCGAGGAAACTGACGGCCCGATTTAGTCCGCCCGGGATTTGACACGGGGACAGACCCGTGTTCAAAAAACGAGTGTGCAAAGCGTCCGCACCGCTGTCGCTTTCAACGATGTGCCGGGCAAGCACCGCGGCGGTGTAAGCATCGACACCTTTGCGGCGGAGCGCGTTGAGCGCGGCCACCGGCATGAACACGCTGCCCTCCGTGACGGCAGAGATCGAGTGCGCGTAAAAGCAGGTATCGTTGAGCCGGGAAAGCTGTTTTGCGACGGAATCCTCCGTGAGCGGCTGGCGGGCTGCGGGCGCGCACGGCTCTTCGGACTCCACGGTCACGGAGACGCCGGACGGGCCGGATACGGTCAAAGCCGCACATTGACCCTGCGCGGCCGAAAAGGCGAGGGAGAGGGGAACTTTAACGTTCTGATCGTCAACCGCGCACGCGGCGGCGATCGCCTTACTCAGGCGGAGGTCGGAGGTCAGGTATGCTTCGATATTGTCCCCGGCCGCCGGCCGCGTCAATTCGCCGCACACCAGCAGTTCGACGCCTGCTTGACCGTCTGTGCCGCGGTCAACGGGCGCTGCCCGGTTTACGACACCGCTGCCGATCACAGTTCCGTCGCCGTCGATAAGTATGACGCCGTCTCCCGGGACCGGTACGTACGCGGAGCCAGACGGCTTTTTAAGCCGGGGGTCAGACCTCAGTTTGAACGAGAAAAAGGGGAGCGCGGCAGCGGTGCGGGCGGGCGGCGGTACGCGGCGCAGCTCCGCTGCAGGGCCGAGGGGCGCGCCGCGGCGGCCGGCGTTGTCCAGCGTCACATGGCGCATGCCGGTGTTGCCCAAAAGAAAACCGGCCCCGCCTCCTGCCCGCGTGAACACCGTCTGCAGGATCCGCACCGCTTCCGGCAGCTCCTGTTCCTTAAAAGCTTCAAATCTGCCTTCAGCGGCCGCGTCGAGGCCCGCGCGGTACACCCGCGCGGTCAGCGCCGCGTATTCCGCCGTCTTCAGACGCCCCTCGATCTTGATCGAGGCCACGCCGGTTTCAGAGAGCCGGTCCAGCAGTCCGAGCGCGCACAAGTCGTCTGGCGATAAGTGATTCAGCGGATGGGGGACTGACGCACCGGGAGCCCGGTTGTCCGAGAGCGTGCAGCGCAGGCGGCAGGGCTGCGCGCATTGACCGCGGTTGCCGCTGCGGCCGCCGTGAAAACTGGACAGCAGGCAGCTGCCCGAATAGCACATGCAAAGCGCGCCGTGGGCGAATACCTCGAGTTCCAGCCCGATGCGCGCCGCAGAGGCGGCCAGCGCGGCGATCTCCTCCAGTGTCAACTCCCGCGGCAGTATCACCCGGTCCGCGCCGAGACGTTTTGCCAGCCGCAGACCGCCTTCGGTGACGATTCCGGCCTGCGTGCTCACGTGTATGGCAAAATCCCGCCGTATTTGGCCGCTTAAACGCATTTCGCTGATGCGGCTGAGTAATCCGGTGTCCTGAATAATAACGCCGTCAGCGCCCGCCAGAGCCGCTTTTTTCGCGTTCTCCGCAAACCGTTCGAGTTCATCCTCTCCGAAGCACAGGATATTGAGGGCAACATACACTTTGCTCTCCCGCAGATGCGCGAAATCGCACAGATCGCGCAGTTCCTCCGGAGTGAAATTGCCCGCGGATGCCCGCGCGCTCCCTTCCTTCAGTCCGGCGTAGACCGCGTCCGCGCCGTTCAGTATTGCCGCCCGGCCGCAGTCCGGATCGCCCGCGGGCGACAAAAGCTCCGGCACCTTGACAGTACCGGAGCCGCGGGGCGCCTTTATTATCTTTTTCGCAAACAGTTCTTCCGCGAACATCGTCCGTTCAGCCGGTCATTTTCCGCGCTCGATCAGCCGCGCCGAGAGTTCTTCGATCTTGCGGTCCGCTTCGGCGAGGGACTCTTCGAGGACCTGTTTGTCCGCGCGGAGCTTGTCGTATTCGTCCATGATGCGCTTGATCTCGTTCTTCAGCGTGTTGAAGTTTTTCTGCGTCTTGAAGAGGTCGTCGATAACGGAAATGGACGCCATGATCAGCGCGGTCTGCTCTCCAAGCTGCACGCCCGCCTTGCTTGCGGTCTCGATCTTGGAATTGAGGTAATGCTCTATGCGCTTCATGTAATCGTCGGTCTCGTCATGCACCAGCGTATAATTCTTCCCGTTTACGGTGAGCGTTATTTTGTTTTTTTCGGCCATTGACCTCATATCCTTTCAAGTTGAGCTCGGCAGGGGACTCCTGAACTTGTTGACTCGCTGTCCGTCCCCCTGTTCAAACGCTATTTTATCAAATATGAGTATATGTTGTCAATCGCCGGGCCGTGTGATATAATCCGAATCGGTAAAATATGTGTCCGGTTCGTATCCGGCATGGAGGCAGGGCTTATGGGATCGCAGGAGTTGGAATCGCGGCAGACGGCGGAGAAGATCAAGTACTTTTTTGTGATCAATCCCAACGCGGGCAGACGCAGGGAACAGAAGCGGCTCCACGCGAATATCGTTAAAGCGTGCGAGGCAGCCGGGGCCGATTTCGAGATATATGACACCGAATGCGCGGGCGACGGCGGGGAATATATGATCAGCGCGGTCAACGCGCTCCTCGAAGGCGAAAACGCGGATCCGGGGCTTTCGCTCAGGTTCTACTTCGGCGGCGGCGACGGCACGGTGCTGGAATCGGCCAACGCGTACATGGCGCTTCCCGAGGAACTGCGCCGGAGCGGCCGGGTCGCGGTGGGCATCCTTCCCGTGGGCACGGGCAACGACTTTCTGCGCAATTTCGGCACGGCAAAAGATTTTCTGAATATTGACCGCCAGCTCGCCGCGGAGGCGAGAGACGTTGACCTCATCGCGTACGGCGGCAAATACTGCGCCAACATGTTCAACATCGGCTTCGACTGCCAGGTCGTTGTCCGCGTCAACCATAATCACGGCAAAGCGTTCATGACCAAGAACCTGGCGTACCCGCTCGGCGTAGTACACACGCTTAGAAAGTTCCCGCACACGTACCTCCGCGTCTCGTTCGACAACGGCGAAGAATTCAAAGGCAAATTCCTGCTTACGCTGGTATCCAACGGCTCTTACTGCGGCGGCGGTTTCTACGCGGCGTCAAAAGCGCGTCCCGACGACGGCCTGCTCGACGTGCTGATGGTGGATCCCATCACGCGGCGGCAATTCATTTCCATGGTCGGCAAGTACAAAAAAGGCAAACTGTTAGGCACCAAACTGGGCGACAGCATCTCCACGCTGCGCAAATGCCGTTCCGTCACCATCGAATCGCCCGAGGAGACTGACATCTGCGTGGACGGCGAAGTCGAGCGCTTCACAAAAGTCACGATGACTAACGTCCCCGCGGCGTTCCGGTTCCTGGTCCCTTGACCTGATGTGATATAATTAATACAAAGATCCATAAAGGAGGATTTCAAACATGTTTTGTCCCGTATGCGGAAAAATGATTCCGGACGGCAGCGCCTTCTGCCCCGAGTGCGGTTCTTCCACCACTGTCAATGCCAACCCCGGCAATCAGCAATATGCCAACCCCGGCGTAAGAGACGGCGGCAATTTCACCGGCTACGTTCCCACCAAGCGCGAACTGGTCACCTGCATTATTCTGTCTATCGTCACCTGCGGTATTTATATGTACTACTGGATGTACAAACTGAATGATGACATGGGCGGTATTTCCGGCCGCCAGGAAATGAGCAGCGGCATGGTCGTGCTGTTGTCCATCGTCACCTGCGGCATCTACGCGATGATCTGGTCATATCAGCAGGGTCAGAAAGTAGATGAACTCAAGAAACGCAACGGATTGTCGACCGACAATACCGCGCTGGTATATCTGCTGCTGACGATATTCGGCTTCAGTATCATAACCGTTGCGCTGATGCAGAACGAAGTCAACGGCGTCGCCGAAGGCCGCTACCGTGCCTGATGTTCCGCGCTTTCGGAAACAGAGTCAGCGCATTCTTTTCCGACCGCCGGAAAGTAATAAAAACGGCGATCCTGCTGGCCGTCGGTATAGCGTATTATTTGCTGTACCGGTTCACCGGACTGGGATTGCCGTGTGTTTTTCATAAAATAACCGGGCTGTACTGCCCGGGCTGCGGTGTGACGCGTCTTATCGTTGACGCGTCACATTTTCGTTTTTTAAAAGCGTTCAGGGACAATGCCGTTGTCGCGGTGATGATCCCGGTCTGGCTGATCGTGCTGTTCATCCTGATGTTTCGCAGGGAGAACACCCGCCTTACCGAAACACGCACGTTCCGGATCCTTTCGATAATTACGCTGATGCTGCTGATCGTGTTCGGCGTTTTGCGCAATATCCCGTTTTTCTGGTTTTTCAGGCCGTGATCAGAGACTGTAAATACTGCTCTCGTCGCGGCCGCGCCGGATCCAGGCACCGCACGTGAAGTCGGGGATCGGCACGGGCTGGCTGCCCATGGCGATGGACTGCTCCGACAGCGCGGTGATCACCATCCACGCCGCCATGTCGTAAACGTCGATCGGCAGTGGCAGGCCGTTCCGCAGGCTGTGGATCAGCGCAGAGAATACCAGATAATCCATGCCGTCGTGACCGCCCACAACGCCTCTCGCCCGGTACTGCTTCCAGAGTTCCGGCTCGAATTCGTCGTAGTACGCGGAGATGTCGTCCCAGTTGTGCGCCCAGCAGGTGGAGACGGTGCGGCCTTCGATATTGACGCCGTGTTTGTCTTCCGACCAGATGCCCCGGGTGCCCTGCAGCCGGCCGCCGCGGGAATACGGGCGGGGGAGCGTGGTATCGTGGGTAAGCAGGATCGTTTCGCCGCGGGCGCATTTGATGAGCGTATTGACCACGTCGCCCTGGGTGAAGCGGAAATCCGCGTTTTCAAAATCCTTGCCCCGGTGGTTCTCAATCCAGCTGTTCAGACCGCGCGCTTTGGAAGACATGGACGTCAGCGTGAGCATGCGGTTGCCCCGGTTGATATCCAGCCATTTGGCGATAGGGCCCAGTTCGTGGGTGGGATAGATCTCGCCGTTGCGGTGCATATATTCATCCAGCCGGTAGTGGCGGATCTCGTGACCCAGCGACACCTCGTCCCGCAGATCGTGCTGATAGCCGCCTTCAGCGTGCACCAGTTCGCCGAACAGTCCCTTGCGCGCCATGTTCATCACCGTCTGCTCATCGCGGCCGTAGCAGCAGTTCTCCAGCAGCATCACCGGCGTTTTCGTGCGCTCATGGGTGCGCACCAGTTCCCAGCACTGCTCCGGATCGTACGCGCCGCCCACTTCGGAGGCCACCGGCTTGCCGGCGTTCATGGCGTCAATACAGATCGGGATATGCGTATGCCACGACGAGGATACTATGACGCAGTCTACGTCGCTGCGGGTCAATATCTCACGATAATCCGTCGTTTGGAAGGGGACAACGCCGCGTTTGTCTTTGATCATAGCCGCCGCGCCGTCCACGCGGTCCTGATACGCGTCGCAAACGGCGGTGACGTTCACGTCCGGCATGGTATCCAGAACCATGGCGAGCAGCATCGGCCCGCGCTGGCCCATACCGATGAAAGCCAGATTAAATTTGTCCGGTGAGGGAGCAGACATAATTATTTCTCCTTTTTGTCGTCGTCCGTGATCAGCTTCTTGACATCGCGAACGGCCCAGTTTTTGACCTCCATCAGCGTGCGGTCAATAGAAGATTCGATGGTGAGGTTGTCGTCTTTGATGCTTACGATCTTGCCGCATATGCCGCCGATGGTAGTGATTTCGTCGCCCAGCATCAGGCTGGAGCGCAGTTCCTCCTCCTGCTGCTTGCGCTTCTTCTGCGGTCTGAAGAGCAGGAAATAACCGATGAGGATGAATAGTGCGATGTATATGATGATGGGCAGCCAGGTCATGAACGCGTTGGGCTTCGCGGTGTTTGTCGGCGCATTGGTGGCAGTCTCGACAGCATCTTTGACCTCTTCCGCGGCGGCAGCGCCGTCTTCACCTTCGGCGAATGCGACCAGCGAGCCCAGCCCGCAAAGCAGCGCGGTGGACAGGCCCAGTTCCAGTTTCAGCAGGTTCTTTTTCATATCGATCATTATCAGTTCCTCCGGATCTTTAAATCTGAACTCCGGCGGGCAGTTTGCCGCCGTAGTATTTTTCGTAGAATTCCCGCCGGAAATCCAGCAGGCTGTCGTTAAGTATAGCATATCTGACCTGTTTCATCAAGTTTATTAAGAAGTGCAGGTTATGCAGCGTGGTCAGACGCAGGCCGTACATTTCGCCGGCTTTGATCAGGTGGCGGATGTACGCGCGGGTGTGGTCCCGGCAGGCGGGGCAGTCGCATTCGGGGTCAACGGGCCCGAAGTCGCGGGCATACGCCGCGTCGCGGACAATGACTTTCCCGCGGGACGTCATACACGTGCCGTTGCGCCCGATACGCGTGGGCAATACGCAGTCGAACATATCTATCCCGCGGATCGCGCCTTCGATCAGGTAGTCCGGCGTGCCGACGCCCATCAGGTAGCGGGCTTTGTTGTCCGGCAGCAGCGGCACGGTCTCTTCCAGCATCTCATACATCAGCGGCGCCGGTTCGCCCACGCTGAGGCCGCCGATGGCGTAGCCCGGAAAGTCCATTGCCACCAGATCTTGTGCGGAAATCTTGCGCAGATCCGCGAACGTGCCGCCCTGCACGATGCCGAACAGGGACTGCCTGTCCGTATTGGTATGCGCTTTCAGGCAGCGTTCCGCCCAGCGCGTGGTCATGTACATGGATTTTTTGGTGTACTCGTACGTGGACGGGTACGGCGCGCACTCATCGAACGCCATGATAATATCGGCGCCCAGCGCGTTTTCGATCTCCATGGCTTTTTCGGGGGAGAGGAAATGTTTCGAGCCGTCCAGATGCGAATTGAAATACACGCCTTCTTCGGTGATCTTGCGCAGCGTGCTGAGGGAGAAGATCTGAAAGCCGCCGCTGTCGGTCAATATCGCCCGGTCCCAGTTCATGAACTTGTGCAGCCCGCCGGCTTCGCGCACCAGCTCGTGGCCCGGCCGCAGGTACAAATGGTACGTGTTGGACAATATGATCCCGGCGTTCATCTCCCGGAGCTCGCCCGGAGAAATGCCTTTCACCGACGCCTGCGTGCCTACGGGCATGAAGGTCGGGGTGTCAATATCCCCGTGCGGCGTATGCAGCACGCCCAGCCGCGCGCCGGATTGTTTGCATATCTTTTTCAGTTCATAAGTAACAGCAGCCATTATATTGTCCTCTCACTTCCAACTTAAAACTTAAAACTTGTAACTTAAAACTTAAAACTTAAAACTTATTGTATGATCATCGCGTCCCCGAACGAAAAGAACCGGTACCGCTCCTCGATCGCGTGGCGGTACGCGGCCAGCACGTGCTCCCGGCCCGCGAGCGCGGATACCAGCATCAGGAGCGTTGACTCCGGCAGGTGGAAGTTCGTGATCAGCGCGTCCAGTATCTTGAAACGGTATCCGGGGTAGATGTAAATATCAGTCCAGCCCGAACCGGGACGCAGTACGCCCTCGTCATCGGCCGCGGTCTCCAGTACGCGGCAGGACGTGGTGCCCACCGAGACTATACGGCCGCCGGAGGCTTTGGCGGCGTTGACCGCCGCGGCTGCTTCGGGCGTGACCTCATAATATTCGGAGTGCATCAGGTGGTCTTCGATATTGTCCTCTTTGACCGGCCGGAACGTGCCCAGCCCCACGTGCAGCGTCACGAACGCGGTAGCGACCCCTTTCGCACGGATGCGGTCCAGCAGTTCTTCGGTGAAATGCAGGCCGGCGGTGGGCGCAGCGGCGGAACCGTTCTCGCGGGAGTATACGGTCTGGTAGCGCTCGGGGTCGTCCAGCTTTTCTTTGATGTACGGGGGTAGGGGAACAATTCCCACCCGGTCCAGTATCTCCTCGAACGCGCCGCGGAAATTAAATCGGACAATGCGGTTGCCGCCGTCAATTATCTCCATTATCTCCGCCCGCAGCATCGGCGACTGCATAAGTTCCTGCGGTGTTGCCCCTTCGCCGAAATCGAATACGCTGCCCGGCCGCGCGCGCTTGCCCGGGCGCAGCAGCACTTCCCAGAAGCAGTGGTCCGGGAGTTCAGGATATTTGGGCGCGGGATAGTCTTTCCCCGCAAGTTCCGCCTCTCCGAGCCGTTTGAGCAGCACAAATTCGATGGCGCTGCCGGTGGGATCCTTAACGCCCAGCAGCCGCGCGGGAATGACGCGGGTGTCGTTCAGCACCAGACAGTCGCCGGGCTGCAGCAGGTCAACTATATCAGTAAAATGCCGGTCGGAATACGCGCCGGTGTGCTTGTCGAGGGTGAGCAGGCGCGAGGCGCTGCGGTCCCGAAGCGGCGTCTGAGCGATCAGCTCCGGCGGCAGGTCATAATAAAAATCGTGCAGTTTCAATTGGTCGGTTTCTCCTTTGTCCGCGTGCGCAGTCCGCAGTGGGACATTATTGATCTATCGTTTAGTACGGGTGTATGTGGATTCGTCGATCAGCTCCACGCCGGGCATGTAGAACTGGATGATCTCTTCGAAAGTCTTGCCCGCGCGGCTCATCTCTTCCGCGCCGTCCTGGCTCATGCCGACGCCGTGGCCGTGGCCGTTGCCCCGGACCACGATTTGTTTCGGATCGGAAGAACTGAGTATATGGATGCGTTCGTACGTGTAGCCGTTGCTCGCGCGCACCGCGTATGAGTCCGGCAGGAAAGCGAGGGTGTATGTAGCGCCTTCCAGATATTTGCGGGCGCGGGTGGACAACGCGTCGTCCCGCCCGTCGCTCTGGTAGTCTATCTTGAGTGTTTCATCCACGTCAAACCAGAACAGCTGTCCCACCACATTCAGGCACAGGCGCGTCTGCTGCAGCGTGAGCAGCGCATCGGTCTCGGTGCCTTCGAAGATCATCTCGGTGACGCGCCCGGATACGGCCCGGTCGGTGACGTTGAGGTATCTGAGGCTGCCGATGGAAATGCCTTTTTGATTGTAAATGTAATCTGACACCCGTGTTGAAAGCGTCGCGCCGGTGTATGTCTTTTTCCAAGGGTAGTCGGGCGTCCAGGGATCCGGCACGCTCACGTACGGCTCCTGCGTTCCGCCCCATACGACTTCGGGCACTTCGGTGTAGCCGCCGTTGTTGCCGTGGTAAAACAGCGCGTCGCAGATCTTGCCTTTATATGTGAGGATGATGCCCGCAGTGGCCCGCGTGGCCTTGGTGGTGTTCTCGAACTCGCCGGCTTCGCCGTTGTCCTTTATATAACCGCTGTACACCTGGTAGTTGGTGGTGTCGTCCATGTGGAACCCGTACGCGGTGAGCTTGTTGTTGTAAATGTAGTAGTACGCCAGTGTGCGCGCCATTATGGCCTGTGCTTTGAGGCCTTCTTTGCGCCATTCCCAGCTGGCGGAGGTGCCTGCGATCATTTCGGAGGGGACCACGCCGTAGGTGTAGTCTTCCACGTCCACGTCGTTGACCAGCACCAGCTTGCCGCCCTGATGGCGGTGTATGTCGAAGTACCCTCGATACCGCGCCAGCCCGAGCTTGAGCAGGGGAGGCAGCGTGCCGGTTTCGGGATCCAGCGGCGTTATGCGCACTTTGTATTGACTGTCGTTCACGGACAATATGAGCACCGGCGACCCGTCGACGTACATTTTGACCGCGTTCGACCCGCAGGTCAGCACGGTCAACTGATATCCCGCTCCCGCCAGCCGGCCGCTCAGCGTGGCCCAGCGGTCCTGCCCGGTCACATCCAGTACGCCCGGCGCGGGGTAAGTCTGGTAGAATCCGGCGCCCACGTACCAGCTGGTGCCGTCGAACATATACAGCATAGATGTCCCGGCGCCTTCCATAAGGCGCGAGATCCGCAGCATCTCCAGCCGCGCGGTCTCCACGTCCGGGAGCGGCGGCGTGACAGCAATATGATACCCGCTGTCGGCTCTCGCCGTGACGGTGCTGCCGGCGTAGAACCGCAGCACAGGAAAGTAGTCGGTGTTATCGCGGACAATGCCCATCGTGCCCCCGCTGTCCGATCCGGTAGTGAGCACGTCCAGGGCAGACTTGTTGAATTTCAAGCCGATCCGCACTGTGTCCACATGTGGCGCTACCGAGGGCAGCGGCTCCGGTGTAGGTTCCGGTGTGGGCGTAGGCGGCTCTGTAGGCGGTTCGGTCGGGGGCTCCGTAGGCGGTTCCGTAGGCGGTTCGGTGGGCGGCTCCGTCGGAGGCGCTGAGGGCTCGTCGGTCGCCGGGTCAGTCGGTGTTGCCGACGGTTCGTCGGTCGTGACGTCCGGAGTAACCGACGGCTCGTCTGTCCCCGTGTCAAATGGAGTGGCGGACGGCGCGTCAGTCGATGTTTCAGAAGTGGCTTCGGCAGCCCGGGCGGCGCGCGGCGCGCGCAATGTCATAACGGCGCAGACAAAAGCGGCTGCGGCAATGATCACAGCTATTAATGCTCTGTCCCCGCGCTTCGGCGTCAATAAGATCAGTCTCCGTTCTCCAGTCCGCTGAAATAGTTGCTCCAGTTGCGCATTGACGTGTCGATCAGTTCGCTGAGGTCCAGCTTGTCATAAACGCTCTGGTTGACGGTGCACGAATATTTGCCCGAATTGACCAGTTCGTCCGCCTCGCGGTCAACGATATACAGCCGCGTCCAATCCAGCATCGTATCAGTGTTTTTCAGTGAATCAAAATCCTGCGTATTGCCCGCGCGCACGATGTACACCGCATCCTTCGACACCACCGTGCCCAGCGCGCCGTCCTCCGCGGCGGTCGCCCAGGCGTACAGCTCCGGGAAGTTGGCCTTCATGACCTCGGTCACGGTGATCTTGCCGCCCAGTTCCTTCAATTCCTCGTCGTCGCAGTGCTTGTCGATCAGCGCCGCCATATCCGCGCCGCCCCGGATCTGCTCTTCCAGTTCCCGCGCCAGCGTCAGCACTGTATTGGTCCGTTCCTCATTGAGGCCTCTGAGATCCAGCGACAGCACCGTGCATTCGCGTCCGTACAGGAACTGCCGGAACGCTTCGTACGCGGCCTGCTGATTTGCCTCGGACACGTCGGCGTCCGCTTCTCTCTGTACGTTGTACTTTTCGATCAGCGCCCAGTTCAGCCAGAAATCTGTGTACTGTTTCTCGGTAAGGCCGTAAAAATGTTCGTAAAAATTCTCGCCTTTATCCAGTTTGCCGCCCTCCGCGGTGTACTGCGTCAGTTCGGCGGCAATACTGTCCAGCACTTCCTGCCGTTCGGTCTCGCTGAGTTCGATCCCGGCGGCTCTGGCTTCGCGCAGAGTGAATATATATTCTTTCGTAAAGGCCAATACGGCGTTCTTTACGGTGGCGCCGCGGTCAATGCCCTCTTCGGTCAGCAGCGCGTACGCCGTGTTTTCCTGATCCAGCACCAGCGACGCGTAGAACCGGAATTCGTTTTCATACACGTCCGTGCCGTCCGCGGTCAATACCACTGCGCCTTTATTAATGCTGCTGTTAGCCTTCGTTTTGTGCTTTTTGCCGATCACGGCCACTATAATGACCGCCATCAACACGAGCAGCGCCACGCCCGCGATCGTGAGCAGGATCAGTTTGCGCTTGACGGAATTTGAATTGACATCTTTTGACATGGTTTACGGTTTCCTTATCTTTGGCATTGACCGGTCTCTCCGCGGTGCGGGTGCGCCGGCGGGCAGTACGGCATCAGTCGCTGTCGAACATGTCGCCCTTCATCGCGGAGAACATGTCGAACACGAAATAAACATATAAGTAATTGACGATAGTACGCAGCATCCAGGTGGCCACCATGATGCACATTGCGGCGCCTCGGCTGGCGAGACCGTAATGAATTGCCCACAGCAGCACGCGAATGCCGCCGGAGACCAGCAGATACAGCAGCGTGCGGGGCATGAGGTACCAGCAGTAGCCGTTGACCATGCGGAACGCGACGCCGACCCCGCCGCGCCGGAAATAGATCAGCGAGGGTATCAGGTACGTGATGTACAGCGTGAAGAACGTGAGCGCGAAGAACGCGGCTACCAGTGACACCACGCACATCAGGATCATCGGCAGCAGCATGCCCGCCGAGCCGAGGAAGAACAGTTTCACCGACATGATGGCGGGGATGGCGGAGTACAGGACCGCGGCCACGACTACCAGCGTCAATATGATAGTTATAAAGAAATACAGGGCCAGCTTGAACGTGTACCGCCCGATGCCCACGCGGTATTCGCCGCGGCGGCGGGGCTTGTCGAAGGTTGCGCCGGACAACTGGTTGAAGAACCCGGAAAACACGAGCCCCAGTATCACGCAGCCGGCAAACAGCAGCAGCGCGGCGGCGCCCAGCGTCAACGCGGCGACCCGCGGCGTTTTAAAGAACGCCAGGAAGCGGTTGGCAATGTCGTTCAGAAACGCAATATAATCGAACCCTTTGAACGTGCTGAAATACGCGTACTGCCGGGTCCAGGAGTTGTACTGCTCCAGCACTGTAAAGACCAGCGTCATCAGCGCCACAAAAGCAAACAATCCGGGCCGTTTCTTCGCGCGTTTCAGGCAATTCTTAAAGCTGCTCATCCGTAGTTCTTCTCCGTTCGTGTACTGGCGGGAATTCAGTATTGCTTCCCGCGGCTCCGACGCGCGGCGAGGATCCCGCCCCGGTCAAAGCTATACAGTATAATTATATCACAGGAAAACACCTATGTAAAGAATTAGGCTTCTATCCTTCTGGCGCATGTAGGATCAGTAAATTCCCAAAGTAACTCCCACAGTAGGATTTGCGATGGGATTTACTTTGAGATGCTTTGTGTGGTTGAATTTACTTTAAGAAATTATTCTTAAGGAGGCCGTGTTATGGCAAAAAAAACAAACCCCAAAAAGAACAA
>JAFZSK010000042.1 GCA_017620915.1 Clostridia bacterium
ATTTGTCTTTTCACACTAAATTCAATCGCTTTTTCTGCTTTCTCACACTTATTTCAGCTGCATTTCTCACACTAAATCCAATCGCTCCTAACTGTGGGAGTTACTTTGGGAATTTACGCCTGTTTTCGTGATAATATAGCGAAAGACTCACTGATATTGCCGGCGCCATAAGTGGTATCTCTATTTCGAATTATTTAAAAAAGGGATACCGCCAATGCCCCGAGCGGTATCCTGAATTAAAGAGAACGCAAAACAGGGATACCGCTAACGCCCCGGACAGTATCCTGAATTAAAGAGAACGCAAAACAGGGATACCACTAACGTCCCGAGCGGTATCCTGAATTAAAGAGAACACAAAACAGGGATACCGCTAACGCCCCGGACGATATCCTGAATTTCTAAAAATGAAAAAGTGGGATACCGCCAATGGATCCGGCAAGGTTCCGTGCTGTTTTTGCAACATTCAGTTTTTTCGGAAACAAGAAAAAGCCTTTAACCAATACTCTAAGCGAGCGCAGCGCGGACGGCGGCCCACCGGAAGCGCATTTCGGCGTTGTCCTCGCAGGGCACAAAACCTGCGCGCAGATAAGAGCGGATCGCCGGCAGGCGGAAATCATCGGTGGTGAGATACGTGTACTCTATCCCCCGCGCTTCCAGCCGGGCCAGGGCGTACGAGGTCATTGCCGTCCCGATGCCGAGTCCGCGGAATGCCGGAAGGCAGCACACCATATGCAGGTATCCGACACCGCCGGGATGCAGGACGAAGGCGATAGTTGCCACCCGCTCCCCCGCAGCCGTGCGCACGAAGATCAGGTCCTCCGCCGGGTCCAGGTCCGGGTAGTGCGCGATAGTATCCAGAAAGCATTGACGGCCCGCGGAAGGGGCGATCAGCCCCTCTTTGCAGATACGCAGCCAGTCATCGATCTGCGCATCTAAGCCGCAGTACCGTTCGTACTCAAAGCCGGACGGCAGCGGATACTCGTTGACCGGCGCCGAACGCCGGATCATCTTCAGCTGCTCCATTACTTACCCTTTCGTTTCTTCACGACGAACAGCGCCGTGAGCACGCTGGCAATTGCCGCCGCTACGCAGCCGGTAATTATGCCGACCTTTGCCGCCAAGGATAATCCCTTCGCAGCGCGGTCATGCCCATTTTGCCCCGGATCATCCCCGTAGCCGTTCGGGTCAATGGGCACGACCTCTCCCGGCGTCCGGTCAGCCGCGGGCTCCGTACCGGCAATATAACGCGGCATAGCTATTTCTACCGGTTCGGCCGGTATGCGCAGCACCGACTTGTCCGGCACCAGCGCCTCTATGATTTCGCCGGAGCCGGAGGCGGAAATTGCCAGCGCCTCATCGTATTTAGCTGTCTTGGCGGAGAAATTGTCGGAAACGACCTTCGTACTGCCCGCGGTGCGCACGCCGATATAATACGTGCCTTTTTCCAGCGCGCCGGTCCAGCTGAACTGCGCAAATTCGTGCTCATTCCTTGCTTCGAACGCGCTGCCGCTGTCCGCGAGCGGTTCTTTCACCAGCACACTTCCTGAATCGGCATCGACTATCAGGAACGCCGCGTCCGTGCCGAACACCTGCAAATCGAACGTCACGGTTACGGTGCTCTGCTTGAAATAGAGGCCCTGGTACATGAACGTGTCGCCGGTCTGCAGCGCGCGGTGATCGGTCTTCCCGTCCGCCTCGTCCGCCAATACCGAAAGCATTGCCCGGTCGCCCAGGCAGGACCAGTTGGACAACCCGGACACCCAGCCCGTCTGTCCGTTCCGGCGCTCGAAATTGCCGTTCTGGAAATCGGAGGCGGAATAAATCTTGCAGTCGGTCAACAAGCTTGTAGGTTTGATCGACAGCAGCGTGCACTGGGACGGATATTTGTTGTTGAAGATCTGCACGTCGCGCACCGGCGAATAGTCGTCCGGATCTTCGTTGGTGAACGGACCGCCGTAGTACGGGTTGTCGCACCAGGTGCCTACGGAGGCGCCGCCGGAAAGCACGTTGTCGTACGCGCGCACGTTATAGATCTCCTGTTTGGAGAGATCGGGGTTGTCCGTCCCCCAGGTGATGAACGTCAGGCCGTGGCCGCCGAACAGATCGCTGTGGCAGACTTCCACGTTGCGGACGCTGTTGTCCCGGTCCGTCTTTGCGTGCCACCATACGAGGCCGCGGGGGTCGTTGTACGAGGACGTCATCGTGACCGCGTCGTCATTGGAGAACAGGAAGCAGCGGTCCACTTTTACGTCGTGGGTGGCGGCGCTGAGTCCGATGCCGTCGCCGGACGCGCAGGTGGCCTCGTTCATCGTCACGTCGGAAATATATACGCGGCTGCAGGCGAACAAATTCAGGTGGTAGCAGTTGGCCCGGTGGATCGTTATGCCGCTGATCTGCACGTCGGTGCACTCCACCAGTGCCAGCGCGATCAGGTGGATCCGGTTTTCGCAGCCGGTCCAGATGGTGCCGCCGTTGACGCCGTCTTCGCACTCGGAACCCAGGTCGTTCAGCCGGAGCATGCCCTTGCCGGTAATCTTGAAATTGTGCGCCTGCTGCGCCATGACCAGCGGGTAATTGTGGCAAAGACCGGCGTGAGTCCAGTTGATGCCGGGGATCGAAACATCATGACCGGTGACGGGTTCGTACGGATAATCCGCTTTTCTGGGCGACTGCCACAGCACGGCGCCGGCGTCAATATACAGCCACACGTTGCTCTTAACGTTCAGCGTGGTGATGATATAGCGCTTGCCGTACGTCGAATCATCGCCGGGGATGACTACCCTTCCGCCGCCCGCTTTGGAAACATCATCGATCGCCCGCTGTATCGCGGTGGTGTCGTTGGTGAAGCCGTCGCCCCGCGCGTTGTAGGGCGATTCGGTGACGTTCACATCCAGATTCATCGGTATATCGAAACGGTACGGGTTTTCCGACAGATCGTAATAGTTCTCCACGGTGAACCAGGGCGACACGAACACGCCGTTCACTTCCGCGAAAAAGTGCGAAGACAGGCGCGTCAGTTTATTGTTCATCAGCGGGAACGTGACGGTGAAATCGGTGCCGTCCGCATCCGCTTCCGCGATCTTTTTCATTTTATTCTTCGCAAACGCGTAGTTGGTTATGGACGTCTCGTAGATCTTAACGGTCGCACCCGCGTATTCCGGCTTCAGCGTGCCTTTTACGGTCACGTCCGTGCCGTCGGTCCGGCAGGCGGCAATACTGCCCGCGTAATCGTACACTTTCGCCTCGCGCTCGAAGGTGATGGCGTCAATGTACGCCGTGCCCTCCCGCGCGTCGACCGCCTCCAGTTTAAAGCCGCGCAGGTACCCTTTCGCGCCCTTAACGTCCGAAAGGTTGAAATAATAAGTGTAGTATCCGGAGCGCGGCAGAATGTCAAATACTTTGTACTGCTCGCCGCCGTATGTGCCGCCGAGATCCGTAGTGAATGACACTTTCAGTTTGGTGGCGTCGGAATCGTTTTTCATGCGCACGCACAGCGTGTTCCGGAGCGGCATCAGCATCGAGTACGCGTCTCCGGGCGACGTGTCCAGTATCGCGGACGTCAACGACCCGGAAAGCGGCCATATATACTCCCCGTCTTCCGCACGCGCCTGCTCCGCGTCCGCGGCATCGCCGCCTTCCCGCGGCTCCCAGGTGAACATTTTTGACGACCGCGGGCTGTCGAATTCGAAATCATAGTCTATTGCCGTTACTTCTTCATTGGACAACACGATATTTTTGACCTGCGGCTGCGCGTTATAGCCCTGGATGTAGAAATATCCTTTTTCCATATTGCACTCTTTGGTGTTCTTGCACTCGGAGACCAGGTCGCCGTCGATGTACCAGCGCAGCAGACCGGGCGCCACGATGATCTTGAAGTGGTACCATTTTCCCTGCTTTATTGAAAAGCCGGTATTGGAGGTCTTGAGCGCTTCGGAGGGCTTCATGCGGCGGATGCGCAGGTAGCCGTTCACCGTGTTGAGCTCGAAGAAATATTCCGTATCGCCGCAGGTGTAGCAGAAGCCGACGTTGCCGTCGACGCTGCCGTACATGTCCAGCGCCCGTATATCGTATTCGATGCAGTTGTAGGTCAATTCCTTTTTGGTTTTGATCCCGCTCAGAAAGTTCTTTTCAGGCGCAGTATACACCGCATCCGCGCCGGTGCCGCTGATGCTCCAGCCGTCTTTATCCGGCACCCATTCGACGTTTTCCGCCGCCCTGGCGCCGGCAGCCATCCCCGCCGCGGTAAGCGCGCCCGCCAGCATGCAGCCCGCGAGTGCTGAATATAACATTTTTTTCATGTTCATTGTCCCTCCCGGATCCGTTCCGGATACGGCATAGTGCAGGGCATCGTTGCCCCTTGCCCGTTTTCATCCGGGAACGGAGTAAGATCATCGTTCTCCCATTTCACGCGTTCGTCCTCTTTGCGGAAGTCGGGCACCGGATAGTTTTCGCCGTGGTTAAGGCTGGAGCGCAGACCGAGTATCGCGGTCGCCGACATTGCCACGCCCTTGTAAACGTCGAAAAACGGCGTAACGTCCCGCAAAAAGTATTCTTTCATATTTTCTATGATCCAGAAATCACCGCCGCCGTGTCCCGCTTTGAGCGCTTCTTCCGCGCGTTTGCCGAAGGTCGCGGGATCCGGGCGGTATATAGTGACCGGTTCCGTTATGCCTTCCGGCAGCGCGTAGCTGTGATAGTACAGCCGCACGTTTTCACCGAAGCCGGTGCCGCCTTCCGCGCCGCCGATATCGCCGCACACCCGGTAGCGGCTGTAATCCGAAGCCATCGCGGTACAGCCGGTAAAACGGGCGATCATTCCGTTGTCCATCTCACAGAACATCATGCCCACGCCGTCGTACACGCTGCGGAATCCTTCCACCTGGCGGCGGATCGCGGGCGAATAAACAGAGCGGCCGCAGACGTATTTGGGCATTGACCCCGTCATGTACATCAGCGGGCCCATGGCGTGCGTGACGTAGTACGTGCGCGGCAGCCAGGCGCGCCAGTGGTATCTGCCCGGAGACAGGTGCTGCAGATCCGCGGTGGACGCCGAATGGTTGTACTCCCCTTCCGCGTACAGCGGCGTGCCCAGTTTGCCCTCGCGGCACAGGCGGGCGATCTCCATATTGGACAGCGAAAACGGATAATTTTCGGCGATCATGTACTTGCGGCCGGTGCGCTCCACCGCGCGGACCAGCTCCACGCACTCTTTCATCGTGCCCGCGGAGGTGCATTCGCTCACCACGTCCATGCCGGCTTCCATCGCTTTGATGGCGAAAGGCGCGTGCTGATGGAAATAATTGCAGAGGAACACTGCGTTCATGCCTAGCTTCCGGCCTTCAGCCAGAAATTCGTCGAATTCGGTAAAGCGCTTCACAGACGCAGGCAATTCCACCTGATCCAGCGTCTCTTTATGCCGGTCGCACACCGCCACCAGTTCGATCTCTTCATCGCGCAGCATGAGGTCAATGTAGTTATTGCCCCGCCACGCCCCCAGCATTCCGATGCGGATCTTGTCCATTACGACGTCAACTCCTTTTCCTCTGCCTCTTCCTGCAGTTTTTCCTGCGGTTCCTGAGCGCGCTTTTTATTGATAAGCCGCCGGATATAGTACACGATGATCGATATGATGTTGAACGATTCCAGCAGTATGCCCGCGATCGAGAGCATAAATACATTGTACGCCAGCCAGCAGGGCGAGACCGCGATCAGCTGGCCGAAGCGAATGAGGTTGGCGTCGCGGGTCCAGAGCGCGCCGACGCATATAATGTTGCCCACGACCGGCAGCAGCGCGACCGGATTGCCCGAATACGTGAGCGCGCCCAGCACCGCCATGATAGCGCAGAAGATCGCCATGACCAGGGTGCTGTTGAGCTTTTTATGTTTTTCACCAAGTAAAAGTACGGCGCGAAACGCCAGCCCGACGAAATTCTGCGCCATGCCGGAATACGCCGCGGGATCGCCTCCCAGCCCCAGGAACAGGTAGTGCAGCACAAATAGCGTGCAGGAACCCACCTGCAGCAGAAACAGTTTTTTATTATCCTTAAATTGAAACGACCAGACGATCAGCGCCATGGCGGCGAATCCGAAGATCTGGCCGATTATTGTTAACGTGTTCATATCAGATCTCTCCGGTGGAAGGAGTTGGCGCGGCGCGTTCCGCCAGCAGTTCATCCACGATCCGGGCCGCCTCAAACGCCAGTTTCGGGCAGGGCCGTTTTTGGTAGAATTCCGGCGTGCGCGGCGCTGAGTCGCCGCCCGCGGCGGGATCGACGCCGGCCCGGGCAAGCAGCTCGCGGCACACTATGGAACCGCAGCGTTCGCGGAAGCGGCGCGCAAATTCGCGCACCAGTTCGTAGTGCGAGTTTTTCAGGTCAATATTTCCGGACTCGGAATAGCCGAATACGGCACCGAGGACGATCGCCGCCCCGCTCACCGTGCCGCAGGTCTCCCGGAGCCGCCCGAGGCCGCCGCCGAAAGAAGACGCCAGCCTGGCCGCGTTGTCAATATCCAGCCCGGTCACATCGCAGAACGCGCAGCATACCGCCTGGGCGCAGTTGTACCCGCGCCGGAACAGCGCTTCCGCGATCTCCGCATGATCGGAGGTCTGATTCTGATAATTATCGGGAATTTTCTCAGCCGTTTGCTTCGTCATTGCTTTCGGTCGCCTCCAGCAGCCGGCAGAAACCCTCGATCAGCGTATCATTCGCGCCGTTCGGCCGCGCTTTGGGATCGATCAGGATCAACTCCGCGTCAAATGCTTCAATATTCAGCTGAGCTTCCAGTTTCGCGATGGCTTTCTTTGCGCCGTTGCCGCTCTGGCACGCGTATACTGCCAGCCGTTTGGTCTTCAGCGCGTCCAGATTGTCCCGGATGAACGTGCGCACCGGCGGCGCCGGGCGCGAGGCCCAGACCGGAAAGCCGACGATGACCCGGTCGTACGCGGACAGCTCGGTATCGTACGGCAGCAGCGGCGGCATTTCACCCATCACCGCGCTTTTGCCGCCATAAAAGAACTTTTTGAAGCCGGAATCCGGAAACGCTTTTTCGGGCTCGATGCGCAGTATAACAGCGCCCAGTTTTTCAGCCAGAACACCGGCAACATACTCGCAGTTGCCCGACATGGAATAATATACGATGAGCGTTTTCATTGCCGGTCCCCCTGATTGTCCGTGTGACGGATCGCCGCGCGGCGGATCTTACCGCTGATCGTCTTGGGCAGTTCGTCCACAAATTCCAGAATGCGCGGATATTTATACGGCGCGGTGACTTTTTTGACGTGATTCTGCAGTTCTTTGCGCAGTTCGTCGGTAGGTTCGTAACCGCGGTTCTTGACCAGTACGACGGTGGCTTTGACCACCTGGCCGCGCACCGGATCCGGCGCCGCGGTAATGGCGCACTCCAGCACCGCCGGATGGGTCATCAGCGCCGATTCCACTTCAAATGGACCGATGCGGTAGCCGGAGCATTTGATCACGTCGTCCACGCGCCCGATGAACCAGATGTAGCCGTCTTCATCCATCCAGGCGTTGTCGCCGGTGTGGAAATCGCCGCCGCGCCACAGGCGGGCGTTGGCCTCTTCATCCCCCAGGTAGCCTGCGGTCAATCCCACCGGCGGATGCTCCTTCGCGCCGCGGATCACGATCTCGCCTTCTTCGCCGATCTCGCATTCCTTGCCGTCCTCATTGACCAGCGCGATGTTGTACAGCGCGGAGGGTTTGCCCGTGGAGCCGGGTTTCGGCGTGATCCATTTGAAATTGGCCATCAGCACCGGCGTCTCGGTCTGGCCGAAACCTTCGTACAGCTTGTGCCCCGTGAGCGCCTCCCACTGGTCGAACACCGCGGGATTCAGCGGTTCGCCGGCCATGCAGCAATGGTGGATCGAAGACAGGTCGTACTGCGTCAGATCTTCTTTGATCATGAAGCGGTACATGGTGGCCGGCGCGCAGAATGTGGTGATGCGGTATTTCTCGATCACGCGCAGGAGCTTGTCCGGCACGAATTTGTCCATGTCGTAACCCAGCACCGCGCTGCCGGAGAGCCAGGCGCCGTATATCTTGCCCCAGGAGAACTTGGCCCAGCCCGAGTCGGATACGGTGAGGTGCAGACCGTTGTCCTCCACCTGCTGCCAGAAGCGCGAGGTCAATATATGTCCCAGCGGATACCGCTGCAGATGCAGCACCATTTTGGGCATGCCGGTAGTGCCGGACGTAAAGTATATGATCATGGGGTCAACAGCGCTCACGAAGTTATCCCCTTGCGGCCGGTCGAAGCGGTCCGAATGGGCCATAAATCCGGCGCGATAGTCCAGCCAGCCCGCGCGGCAGGTGCCGTCTTTCACCGTGACCAGCGCTTTATATTGCAGTGTCGGGCACTGTGCCAGCGAATTCTCC
>JAFZSK010000043.1 GCA_017620915.1 Clostridia bacterium
ATTATCTGACGCTGGATGATTCCATGCTGCAGGAAGACGGCTGGTTCAAGATGAATCCGCCCCTGCGCAGCCCGGAAGACCGGCAGGCCCTGCTGGAAGCGGTCCGGGACGGCACGATCGATATGATCGCCACGGATCACGCGCCCCACAGCGCCGAAGAAAAATCCCGCGGGCTGGAAGGCAGCGCATTCGGGATCGTTGGGCTGGAAGCGGCGTTTCCGCTGCTGTACACGTACCTGGTCAAGCCGCGCGTGATCTCTCTGAAAAAGTTGATGGATCTTATGGCGTACAACCCCGCCCGGCGGTTCGGGATACCGCTCCACCGGGCAGATCAGCGGGTCTGGGATCTGGACGCCGTGTGCAATATTGACGCATCGAAATTCAAGTCAAAAGGCCGGGCCACGCCGTTTGACGGCTGGGAAGTATACGGGGAATGTCCCCGGGGAGGCACAAAATGGCAAAGCGCACTGACATCAAAAAAGTGTTGATCATCGGCTCGGGGCCGATCGTGATCGGGCAGGCGGCGGAGTTTGACTACGCGGGCACACAGGCGTGCCTGGCGCTCAAAGAAGAAGGCTACGAAGTAATATTGTGCAACTCCAACCCCGCCACCATAATGACGGATACGTCGATCGCCCACAAAGTGTACATGGAGCCGCTCACGCTGGAATTCATAGCGAAGGTGCTGAGGTATGAGCGGCCGGACGCCATTGTCCCCGGCATCGGCGGACAGACCGGCCTGAACCTGGCCATGCAGCTCCACCGCAAAGGCGTGCTGAAAGAATGCGGCGTGGAACTGCTGGGCACCCCCGCGGACAGTATCGAGCGCGCGGAAGATCGCGAACTGTTCAAGGAAATGTGTCAATCCATCGGTGAGCCCGTTATCCCCTCCCGGATCACGTACAATATGGACGAGGCGCGCAAGGCGGCGGCGGAGATCGGGTACCCGGTGGTGCTGCGGCCGGCGTTCACGCTGGGCGGCACGGGCGGCGGGTTTGCCAACGATCCCGCGGAGCTGGAGGAGCTGGGCCCCAACGCCTTCAACCTCTCCCCCGTCAGCCAGGTACTGATCGAAAAGAGCGTAAAAGGCTATAAAGAGATCGAATTCGAGGTCATGCGCGACTCCGCGGACCATGCCATCACGATATGCGGCATGGAGAATGTTGACCCCGTGGGCGTGCATACCGGCGACTCCATCGTGGTTGCCCCCATCCTCTCCCTCACGCCGTCGCAGCTGAAGATGCTCAACGACAGCGCTATCAAGATCATTCGCGAGCTCAAGATCGCGGGCGGCTGCAACGTGCAGTTCGCGCTGCATCCCGAGACCGACGAGTACTACCTGATCGAGGTCAATCCCCGCGTCTCCCGCTCCTCCGCCCTGGCGTCCAAGGCCAGCGGTTATCCTATCGCGCGGGTGACGGCGAAAATTGCCGTCGGCATGCTGCTGGAGGACATTCCGGTGGCGGGCGGCAACGCGGCCATGGAGCCTTCGCTGGATTATATCGTTGCCAAATTCCCGCGCTTCCCCTTCGACAAATTCGGCGACGCGCCCAACCTCCTGGGCACGCAGATGAAGGCGACCGGCGAAGTTATGGGCATCGGTTCGACGCTGGAGGAGTGCATGCTGAAGTCCGTGCGCTCGCTGGAGATCGGCGTGTGCCACTTCCGCAAAGCCAAATTCGACGATATGCCCACCCGCGAGCTGCTGGAATACGTGAGCGCGTTCCGGGACGACAACATCTTCGCCATCGCCGAGCTGCTGCGCCGGGGCACGGAGATCGCCGAACTGCACCGGCGGACAATGATCACCGAGCTGTTCCTGGAATCCGTCAAAAAGATCGTTGACGCCGAGCGGCAGCTGGAAGCCAAACCGGGGTCTGTCCCCCTGCTTAAAGCGGCGAAGGAACTGGGTTTCTCGGATAAATATATTGCCCGCCTGTGGCACACGGACGAGCTTTCGGTGTACGCGCTCAGGAAGAAGGAGGGCATTGTCCCCGTGTTCCCCATGGTGGATACGCTGCACACGGGCAAGTACATTCCCTACCTCTATTCGTCCTACACCGGCGTCAACGCCTCGCGCCTCACCGACAAACGTAAGATCCTGGTGCTGGGCGCCGGCCCGATCCGCATCGGCCAGGGCGTGGAATTCGACTACTCCACCGTGCACGCGGTCCAGACGATCCGCCGCGCCGGATATGAGGCAATAATAATCAACAACAACCCCGAGACCGTCTCCACCGACTACACGGTGGGCGACAAGCTGTATTTCGAGCCGCTCACACCGGAAGACGTGATGGCTGTGGCGGATTTCGAACAGCCCGAGGGCATCATCGCGTCGCTGGGCGGCCAGACCGCCATCAACCTGGCGCAGCCCTTGATGGATCGCGGCGTGAAGATCATCGGCACCGACTGTGCGGCCATCGAACGCGCGGAAAACCGCGACAGCTTCGAAAAGATCCTGGAAGAGCTGAACATACCGCAGCCGCCCGGACATGCCGTCACCAATATCGAGGAAGGCGTCAAAGCCGCCGCAGCCATCGGCTACCCCGTGCTGGTGCGGCCTTCGTTCGTGCTGGGCGGGCGGGCAATGGAGATCGTTGCCGACGAGCAGCAGCTCCGGCGGTATCTGAAGAGCGCGGTGGAAATTGACGCCGACAAGCCCGTGCTGGTGGACAAGTACATCCAGGGCAAGGAAGTGGAAGTTGACGCCATCTGCGACGGCCACGACGTGTTTGTCCCCGGCATCATGGAACTGGTGGAACGCACCGGCATCCACTCCGGCGACTCCATCAGCGTGTACCCGGCCTTCAGCATCTCCGACAAGGTCAAGGGCATCATTCTGCAGTACGCCAAGCAGCTGGGCCGCGGCATCGGCATCGTGGGTCTGTACAACATCCAGTTCATCGTGGACAAGAACGAGCGGGTGTACATCATCGAGGTCAATCCGCGCTCTTCCCGCACCGTGCCCTTCCTGTCGAAGGCGACCGGCTACAGTTTGGCGGACATTGCCACCGAGGTGATCCTGGGCAAAACGCTCAAGGAGCAGGGCTTCTTCAGCCTGTACCCCGCGGAAAAGAAGCGCCACTATGTGAAAGTGCCGGTGTTCTCGTTCAATAAAATCAAGGGACTGGACGCGGTATTGTCGCCGGAGATGAAATCCACGGGCGAAGCCATCGGCTACGACAACACCCTCACCCGCGCGCTGTACAAAGCGCTGACCGCTTCGGGCATGAAGCTGCAGAACTACGGCACCGTGCTGGCGACCATCGCGGACAAAGACAAGGACGAAGCGCTCCCGCTCATCCGCCGCTTCTACAATCTGGGCTTCAACCTGGAGGCCACGGAAGGCACCGCGGCGTTCCTGAAGGCCAACGGCCTGCGCACCCGCGTGCTCAAGAAGATCGGCGAAGGCAGCGACGAGATCCTGCGCTCGATCCGCCAGGGCCACATCGCGTACGTGATCAACACCCGCGACATCGGCCGCCCCGTTCAGGAGAGCGACGGCCGCAAGATCCGCCGCGCCGCTTCCGAGAACAACGTGACGATGTTCACGTCTCTGGACACTGTACGCGTACTGCTGGATGTGCTGGAGGAGACTACGCTGACGATCTCGACGATCGACGCATGAGAATACATCAAAAAAAGTAGCTGTTTAAGGGCGATTTGAGTAACGAATACAAAGATATCCCGATTGTGATACAAAATCTCGTTCAAGTCGGGATATCTTTGCTGCTTCGTTCAGTAATTTCTTTTCACGCGACAACTACCCTGATACAGTCAGATAGCCAGTGTATTTACCGGACGTATCTCCGCAATCTCTTCCGCCAGTCCGATCTTTAACTCTCTGATATCCAGATCATTCTGCAGGTCCAGAAAATATCTGTCTGATACGCCGAAAAACTTTGCCAGACGCAGCGATGTGTCGACGGTGATTTTTCTGTTATTATTCAATATCGCTTGTATTCTCGAAACCGGGACATGTATCTCTTTCGCAAGTCTGTATGCAGAGAGATTCATTGGCTCCATAAATTCTTCTTTTAAAATCTCACTTATCGAAGGAGTGGGTATATAATTAGTCATAGTGATCTTCCTTTGTTCATACTGTGTTCAAGCTTCGTCAATGATAATCAACTATTTCAACTTGATAAAAACTGTTTTTGTCCTCTACATTAAAGCATACTCGAAACTGGTCATTTATACGAATGCTATATTGCCCTTCCCGGTCCCCGTGTAAAAGTTCTAAACGATTGGCCGGCGGAACTCTCAGATCCTCCAAACATCCTGCATTGTCTATCATAATCAGCTTGCGAAGCGCCACCCGCTGAATATCATTAGGAAGCTTCTTCGAGAAGATCTGATTATAAACCTTCTCGGTCTCTTTGTCGGCGAAGCTCTTAATCATACAAATATATTATACCCGTAGCGCGGGTATATGTCAACCATTTTATTATGGTGAACATTCACAGCATCCGCTCACAAAACTCTGCAAGCCTCAATAGCGTGATCTCATCGAAATAATTGCCCACCAACTGAAGGCCCAGGCTGAGGCCGTCGGAATTGCGGCCCATGGGTACGGACAACGCCGGTACCCCTGCGAGGCTCGCCGGCACGGTCAACAGGTCCTGGGCATACATTTCTTTGCCGTCCCGCACTGAACCTAGCCGGAACGCGGCGGTGCGCATCGTCGGCAGCGCGATCACCGTGTGGTCTCTGAATATCTCCCGGTATCTGACGCACAGCCGCTCCCGCAGCGATTCCGCCTCGCGGTAACGGCCGCCGTGCTCCGCGTCGGTAAACTCGCGCATTCCCGCGGCCACGCGCCGTTTCACTTCCGCACCTAAACTGTCCGCGCGGTTGGCGGCAATAAACTTGTCAAAATCATACACCTGCTCCCCCAGCGCGAGCCGCACGCCGGAATGCGCGGGCGTGATGGCAGCGTCAATATCAGATGCCGCGCGTTCGCTCCGGTACCCGTACCGCACGCCGTCAAAGCGCGCCAGGTTGGAGGCCGCTTCCGCCATGGAGATAACGCCGTACGCGGAAAGAGCGCCGGCGGTTTCAGGCATAGTAATTTCTTCAATAACAGCACCCGCGGCGCGAAACGCGGCGAGGACGCGTTCGAAGGCGAGGGCAACGTCGCCCTCCACCGCCGCGCTCTCCAGTACGTCCGCCGGGACCGCGATGCGGAGG
>JAFZSK010000044.1 GCA_017620915.1 Clostridia bacterium
CGTGCTCGTAGCTCCACACCGCGCCGAGATCTTCCCACGAAGCCAGATCGTCGGACCGGTAAATATGTATCTCGCGGGTGTTGTGCCAGTCCTTCGGCTCGTAAGTGCCGATCAGGTAGTAGTGCCCGTCCGGCGCGTTCATCACAAACGGATCCCGCATGTGGATATCTGCCATCGGTTTGAGCGGTTCCGACGGCACGCCGCCGAAGCTCGACGCCTCCGCGGACAATTCATACTCCGAATCCGCGGTGAACACCGGATGCTTCCCTTCCTGATAACGGTAACCGATGTTGAGCTTGTAAAACGCTCCGGCTTTAAATATCACCGTATCATCGTACGGCTCCGTATGGAGTTCGTTGTACGTCACGGTAATGTCCGTATCGGACACGCCGGAGAGCTTAAGATGCTGGTTCCCGTCTTCGGTAAAGCAGATATACGCGGAGGCCCGGATGTACTTCGCCTGTGCCAGTTCTGCGCAGTCCGGCAGTGTACTGAAGTCAGGCACAATACCGCTCCAGAGCGGTTCCGTCACGTTTTTGCCTGTAAACAAATTTAGCTTTACACCGCAGGAATAGCCGAGATATTCCTCGATCAGCGCCCGTTCGGCTTCGGTGTACGACATATACTTTTCCATTTTGAACGGTTCCCTCCTGCCGCAGCCGGACAGCGCGGACAATAACAGTATTGCCGCCGTCAGCGCGGTCAATACCTTCCGCACCGAAGCATTGCCGCCTCGCCGTCCGTACAGGCGCTTCACTTTGCGATCAGCTCCCGCACCGCCGCTATCTGCGCAGCCACCGATTGCGGTGCCGTGCCGCCGAAGCTCGTGCGCCGCTTCACGCATTCATCCAGGTCGATAGCGCAGAACACGTCCGGTCCGAACACAGGACTGAACTCTTTATACGCTTCTAACGGCAGCGTTTCCAGCACGCAGCCGCATTTTATGCATTCGCTCACGATCCGGCCGGAGATCTTGTATGCGTCCCGGAACGGGAGGCCTTTGCTCACCAGATAGTCCGCCAGGTCCGTAGCGTTGATAAAGCCCTCTCCCGCCGCGGTGCGCATCCTTTCGGGCCGCGCACGCATTGTCCGGATCATGCCCGCGGTGATATCCAGGCACGCTTTGACCGTGTCGCACGCGTCGAAGATGCACTCTTTGTCCTCCTGCATATCCTTATTGTACGCAAGCGGCAGACCTTTCAGCATTGTGAGCAGCGTCACCAGATCGCCGTACACCCGCCCGGTCTTGCCGCGTACCAGCTCCGCCATATCCGGATTCTTTTTCTGCGGCATAATTGACGAACCGGTGGTGAACGCGTCGGACAATTCCACGAACCCGAACTCCCACGACGCCCACAGCACCAGTTCTTCCGAGAGCCGCGACAGATGCATCATCACGATGGCAATATCCGCCGCCAGCTCCACACAGAAATCCCGGTCCGATACGCCGTCGATCGAATTCAGACACGGTTTCTCCATCCCCAGTTTTTCCGCCTCGAACGCGCGGTCCGTGGGGTACGTCGTCCCCGCCAGTGCGCAGCTGCCGATAGGCGAAATATTGATGCGCTTCCGGCAGTCGGAAAGCCGCTCAATGTCGCGCAGCAGCATCATAGCGTAGCACATCAGCTGATGGCCGAAAGTCACCGGCTGCGCCCGCTGCAGGTGCGTATATCCGGGCATCACAGTGTCTTTATACTCTTCCGCCCGGTCGCACAGCGCCGCGATCAGCTCGCGCACCCGGCCGCTTATCTCATCCGTCTCGTCCCGCAGATACAGGCGCGAATCCAGGGCCACCTGGTCGTTGCGGCTGCGGGCGGTGTGCAGTTTTTTGCCCAGCTCGCCCAGCCGGTCGGTGAGCACCTGCTCCACGAACATATGGATATCTTCCGCGCCGGGATCAACAGCAAGCCGTCCCGCGTCGAGGTCGTCGAGTATCGTCTGAAGTCCGTCGATCAGCGCATCCGCCTCTCCCGCTTCTATAATCCCGGTCTCCCCCAGCATCGCCGCGTGCGCCATACTGCCCCGGATATCCTGCCGGTACATCCGGCGGTCAATACCGATCGAAGAATTGAACTCGTCCGCCGCTTTATCTGTGCGGCCGTCCGTGCGGCCCGCCCACAATTTCGCCATGGTCAACGACTCCTTTCCGCTCACACCTTCGCGTCCGCAATGGAATACGGCTTCAGCGAAAGCTCCGCGCTGCCGTCCAGCGCATATATCCTGACAGTCGCGCTCCGGCCTTCGATCTCGTTCAGGCGTACGTTCAGCTGCCCGTTTTCATCCCGGGTCACGGAGGAAACGCGCGCGTGGCCTTCCACCTCCAGCAGCGTGCCTTCCGGCGGCAGCTCGCCCTTGGAGGTGTTCACCGGCAGCGCCACCGGCGGATGCATCATGCGCTCCGATCCGGCCGCCAGCGCGTTCGGCACCGGGTCCGAGAGGTCAACGACGATGCTGATATCATGCTCGCCGCGCTCCGGCACCGGATCCGGAAAATGCGCCGTGTTGATCAGGGACAACGTCAATTCATCCCCGAAGCACCGGTACCCGTATTTGCAGTCCGAGCGCAGCACGGGTTGGCGCCGGCCCGCCGCGTAATTGTTCTTTTTATTGACCGGGCACACATACGAGAGCGCCGGAATGTCGTGATTGGCATGGCCCCGGACCGCTGCGCCCATGGGTACGTCGCAAAGGAATTCGTCCGGCCGTTCTCTTAGCGCGAGCCGGAACGCCAGCAGCGGCAGCGTCTCGCCGGAGCGCTCGTTCCAGTCGATGCTGTAATGGAATCCGAGGCCGGCCGCGCCGTCCTCCAGCGTCACCTCGCCCCGCACCCGGGAGCCCAGCACTTCCAGCGTGAAGGAATAGCCCTGCCTGAGAGCGTTGCCGAAACGGTTCACGTTCTTGAGCGCGGTCACCGGCATGGTGCGCAGGTATTTGCCGATGGTCCAGGCAGTCATGCCGTTGTCCTGAGTGTCGATGAGCACGAGACCGGAATGCGCGCCGAGCTTGAGTGTTTCTTCGCCGTCGGTCTTGTCCACCAGCGAGATCAGGCTCATCGTGGTCATGTCGAATTCCGCGCGGAGCTGCGCGTTCTCCAGCACGTAGCGGTCTTCGTAGCCGAGCCGGCCCCAGTCGGGACTGTAATCTACGGACGGATACTCGCCCATTTCCCGCTCGTTCAGCAGTATAGACGTGTAGCCGAACGCGGGCAATTCAAGCTTAACTAAAAACGTCATGAACTGATGATCCCAGTACCGTTCCGTTCCGCTGTTCAGGCACGCGGTAACCTCGCGTCCCGCCGCGTCTGTGAAATATGCTCTGCCCGCATCGCCGGGCCAATCCCATACGGTGATCTTAACGGGGCCCGAGAACGGCACGGAGGCAGGGTTGAAAATGTTGTACGCACGCCGGATGCCCGCGCCGCGTTCCGGATTGGGAATGCCCCGCCAGCCGCCCAGGCCGAAGCCCACGCCGGCGCCTTCGGACATTGTCCCGTACGGGAACTCCCGCTCGTTTGCGTTGTCCGCCGCCAGTGCCGTAGTATCGATCTTGTCCGCGATCGCCCGCAGCGCCCGGTGCTCTTCCGTTTCGGCCACGGCCAGCGCCTCCTGATACAGCCCCATAGCGTAGTCGCGGCTGTCGCGCACGCACGAGCCGGTCAATATATCGTGAAAATGCGTGAACAGCGTCTTCTGCCACGCGGTTTCAAATCCTTTTTCGTTGTACCGGAAGCCCGGGTCCGCCGTGCAGGCCAGCGCGGAGAATTCCTGCGCTTCCAGCAGTTTGGCTTCGGTCTGGCGGTTGGCGCGTTTGATGCGGGATTGCGTAGTATAGCAGCCATCGAACAGAAAATTCAGTTCGTGCTCCACTACCGGCAGCTTCTCCCGGATCTCCGGTACGTCCGCCAGCGCGAAGAACTCCCGGAACGTGCCGAATCTGACGCGCGGGAATATTGGCCACTCCTGCATTTCCAGCGCGTTCTCGATATCCCGGCGCGTGACGCCGCCGCCGTGATCGCCTACGCCGTACACGATCAGCCCGGTCTTCAGGCCGCCCATGCGGGATACCAGTCCGGGCAGGCCGGCGCCGATGCGGGGCGTGATGCCGGAATTGTACCAGTAGGGTTCGCGGTACATGAGCATCTCCGCGCCGGAGGGGCCTTTATAGCGGTACAAAATGTAGTTTTCATCGAGTCCGCGGCAATGGTAATAATACTTCAGGCCGGAGTACTTATCGATCTCCGGCACGTGACGGCTGTGGCCGAAGGTATCCGGTGAAAAGTCGATGCACAGGCTGTCTGCCGGGACGCCCCAGGTCTCGCTCAGGTATTTTTTTGTGTATTTGACGGTGTTCAGCAGCGATTCACCGGCAGGCATGTTTTTGTCCGTTTCGACCCACGCGCCGGCGGTGACTTCCCAGCGGCCTTCGCGAATGTACCGGACCATGCGCGCCATCAGTTCAGGCTCGTGCTCTTCGATGATCTTGTACGTGGACGCCTGGGACTGGGAGAAGCAGAATTCCGGGTACTCGTCCATCAGGTCGCACATGGTGGTGAAGGTGGCAATAGTCGCCGCCACGGTCTCGTTGTAGCTCCACATCCAGTTCATATCGATGTGGGCGTGGCCGCACAATATGAGCGCGTACTCTTTGGCGTCGCTGCGCATGGGCTGCAGCGCTTCTTCCGCCTTCAGGCACGTTTCCCGGGTCAATGCACCGTCCGCGTCCAGTGCCTGTTCGAGGATGTCGATCGCCCCGGAAATCAGCTTTTCATACATCCCGCTGTTTTCGTCGTAGCGGTCCAGTTTAATGGCAAATTCCAGCTCGCTCATTATGCGCCGGGCGTACTTGTCCGGGGGCGTGATCTTCAGCTGCTCCTCCGGTTTCAGCCCGAAGGAATACTCGAATCCGCCGCGCTGCCGCATTCCGGCCACCCGCTGCATCAGCCTGTTAAATCTCGCGTCATTGTTCATGCTCATCCGGCCTTTCGACAATAGAGTTCTGACACGTTGATTATACCCATTTCCCCTGCTTTCGGTCAACAGATTTTTAAGCACGGGGTCAGACCCCGTGTTCAAAAAAAACAGACCCGGCGCTCATAGTTTTTAAGCACCGGGGCTGACCCCTGTTCAAAAATCCGATATCAGATGATGATGCTCTCGATACCCAGCTGCTCGTTGGCGCGGGAGATCCGGGCGCTCTGATCTCCGTATACCAGGGCCCAGTGGCGGCCTTCGTAATTGTCCGCCAGCTTTTTGATGCCGCCCGGCACGTCGATCTCCACCTGCGTACGGCAGGACGGGAACGCCGTGTTGCGGACCAGGTTGCCCCTGACGATCACCATTTTGTCCAGCTTGTCGTGAGAGAGGCCCGTAACGGTGACCGGCCCCGGCTGCTTCAGGACCTGCAACCCGCACGGCAGCGCCCGGTATTCGAAGTACGCGTACAGATTGAACTCATCCCGCTCTTCCGACTCAAAACTGCGACGGCGCGGCGACGTGCAGTGGGAAACGAACAGCTTGTTGTCCTGCGGGAACAGATACGGATTCAGCATGAACGCCGGCGCGTCCGAAGCGTACGACGTGATCAGCATATCCATCAGCGTGGTCGCGTCCGCCTCGCAGGCGGCCACGATCCCCTGGTCGTTGAGCGTTGACAACGCATAGCACGACGTGGTATGGCAGGACGTATGCACCGTCGACTCCAGGCAGTTCACCGTGAACGCGTTGACCCCGTACTCGTCGATCAGCTTCCGGTACACCTTGAACGCTTTCTCGCAGTCTGCCGTAGAATAATCCGCCGGCAGCCGGTCCGAAGCCGCGAGCGAACGGATCACCTTGTCATCCCCGCCGGCGCTCTCCTCGAACACCTTCAGGAACCGGTCCTTGCCCATATGATTCCATTCGATCCCAAACTTCTGCTGGATCAGTTTAATGATCTCATATCCCCAGTTAAAGCTATGGTAGGGCTCGTACATTGCCTCTCCGATGCACAGCACTTTGGTATTGCGCACCCGGTGGCGCACGACGAGGGCCGCGACATGCGCCGTCAGATCCGCGTCGCTGTCGCACAGATACACATCCGGCGCCAGGCCCAGATACTCATCCAGCTTGCGCACATCCCGCATAAAATACGGATAAAACACATGGCCGTACGACCAGACTTCCTCATACGACGGCGCGTACACCACGATCGGCCGGTTCTTCGAATGCAGCACCGCGAACACCTTATCGATGGCGTTGAACGGGATCAGCACATACGCGTCGGCCGCCGGCACATCCAGCGCCTCGCTCTCCGTCTCCACCTCATAACTAAACGTCTCCGTGTACTTCGGCATCAGGCCGGCGAGCCGCGCATAATACTTCTGTCTGAACGCCTCGTCCGTAATATAATTGAGCTTCTCCGGATCGCTCAGGTCGTATCCGGTCACTTTGCGTTCCTCCGCCGCCGGGGTGTAGATCTTCCCTACAAAAACGATACCGATTTTCATGTTATTCATTTGATTTGCTCCTTTCGCTCGCGGGCCGCCGCGCCGGGCGGTTTAAATGTTGTCAACATTATCTCTTTCGGGTGGCGCGCGGACAATGGTATATACTGCCGGATCTTTGGGGTATTCTGATCTGATGGCATTGTCAACGCCGCTAACCTGTGGTCAATATTGCCAACCGCCGCCGCGCAGTGTATAATTCCCCATATATCAAAAATGCCGGGCATTACGCCGCGGCGCCGGGGAAAGCGATCAGAATGAACGGATTCTACACCGAGGGCAACACACTCTATTTAAACGACACCAGCGAGATCATACTGCAGAAATGCCTTGTCACTGAAAGCGTCGCACTGCACAAGCACCGGTTCATCGAAATTGCCTACGTCGATGCCGGCAGCGGGATCCACGAGATCGCCGGTGGCCTCCTCTCGCAGATCGAAAAAGGTGATCTGATGCTTTTCAACGCCGAAGTTGCCCACGAATACCGCGTGACGCCGCCCGGCTCCCTCACCGTGTACAACTGTCTGTTCGACCCGTCGGTAATTGACGCTTCGGTATCCGAAAGCGACGATTTTATCCGGATCGTTTACGACTACCTGTTCGAACCCGCCGCGCACGAGCCGGGCCAGCCGCCGTATATCGTCCTGCGCCACGCCGAGAGCGTCGCGGACATCATCAAAGAAATGCACCGGGAATACGTTTCCGGTCAAAGCGGCGCGGCCAAGATGAACGCGGCCAACCTCACCCGCCTGCTCATCACGATTTTCCGGCTGAAGCGTTCCGGCAAAACGGACAATGTGGCGGCATATAAACAGGCCATTGCGGAAAGCGCCAAGCGGTATATCGAAACGTATTATGCGGGAAATATCTCCTGCGACGCCCTGGCCGCCCGCGCCTTTGTGAGCACCGGCTATTTTCACCGGATCTTCAAGGAAGTTACCGGTATGACGCCTGTGGCGTATGCGCAGCGCGTGCGGCTCACAGAGGCAGCGCGGCTGTTAAGAGAGACTGCGCTTTCTGTCCGAGCCGCGGCGGAAGCGGTGGGCTATTCCGATCTGAAATATTTCTACAGCCTGTTTTATAAGGCTTTCGGAACGACGCCGGACAAGTACAGAAAGACTTGCCGAAAGACGGCTTCATGATAATATTGGCTTCATCTCTTCCAGAATAGTTTGGTATTAATCCGTCTGATTTCTAAGAATTTGTCCATTTTTGGCGCCTTCTCTCATGATCTCGAATTCATTTTGAAGGATCAGTTGGTACCATTTTGACGATTTGATCTTTTTTAGCATGAGCATAAATCCCCACGGATCAGCGCTAAAATGAATATCAGATGCAGCCATAGGACAATGAGGTAGAATCCCGAATTAAAAAGGAGCTGTCCATCACCGTGATCGCCGGTATCTGAACAACTCCTTTGAGCGCGCCCAGCAGAGCTCGAATCCACAACCTTCTGGTCCGTAGCCAGACGCTCTATCCAGTTGAGCTATGGGCGCATGTGCTGCCGTTCCCCGACAGCAAAGCGCATTATACTACCCGGGCGCGCGATTGTCAACAACAAAATTTCACGACAAAATTTCACGGGCTCTTTTCTTGTTGCCGTAATAATACAACGAAAAACCGTCGGGGATACTGCCGGCGCCATGAGTAGTATCCCTAATTTTGGATGATTTGAATTCGGGATACTACCAACATCATAAAAAGTATCCTGATTTCGAATCATGAAAAAAAGGGATACCGCAAATGCTCCGAGCGGTATCCTGAATTTCAGATACTGTAAAATAGGGATACTTCCAGCATTATAAACGGTATCCCTAATTTCAAATAACACAAAACGAGGATACTTCCGGTGTTTCAGGCGGTATCCTGATTTTCGAAAATGGAAAATTGGGATACCGCCAATGGATCCGGAAAAAGATCAATACTGTTTTTGCCATAATCAGTTTTCACGGAAACAAGAAAAAACCATTTCACGCTACCTGGTCTGCTCCAGAATGTACCATATTTCCTCTTCCAGCAGTTCAGAACCGGTCCGGTCGGTTTTATAATGTTGTCCATTACAGGTCAGAAACACTCCTGTATTGTACACAGTAAAACTACTGCCATCTTTCATTACAAATTCGAGCACCCAGACCATTCCGGGTGGTGAGGTGCAGTCGTCCGCGTTTATCAGTTTCAGACTTGTTATCCGATGAGTGATCGCCTTGATGAGATCCCGGTCAGTTATCGTCCGCGCGTAGGAGTCCGCTTCGGGCAAAGAAGAAATCTTGACCTGAGCCACCGTATCTACGTTCAACTCTTTATCAAACAATTTGCCGCCGTTTTTAGGACCGATCAAGTTAAAAATCGAATGCATTTCTTCCCGGGTCAACGCCACCGCATAGAATTCGCCGCTCCTCAGATCCCACAGGACCAGATATTGCTCCGACTCGAAAAACTCCAGCAAATACGCGTACTGAGCCTGCTGCGCAGAATCTGCCGAGGTGCTGCCGTTGTCCGGCTGAGCGGGCGAAAGCAGCACATAATAATCCGGTGCATCTTCCGGGTAGACCATATAATCATCCGAATACCGGTACGGAGCCAGTTTTAAAATTTCCCTGCGGTCGAGTTTTCCTCGGAGCTCGCGTATGATCCGGTTGTCTGTATTGTCCGCGTAGAGCGCTGTGACGGGAGGCTTGCCGCTGGTTTCGACATCTTCATCCGGATCACACCAAAAGCTGACCGCGGGCGTATCGGATATATGCAGGAAGTAAAAGCGTCCGTTGACACTGCCCATCTCGAGCGCGCCCGTCGAGGGAGAATCAGGACCGGCTGTTGTCCGCAGCAGTTCCGTATTACCGATCGAGATCGTCACAGATCCGATCGTCCGGGTCAGTTTATCGCAGCCCAGCATGACGCTCCATTTGATCTTTTCACCATTTTCAAGCAGTTCCGACACTTCAAAAATTGCAATTATATCGTTTATTGGAGATTCATCTGTATCGCTATAAAGAGATACATGAAGATCGACTGACCGTTTTCGCGAATCGTCGGCAGCGGAGTAGTATACATCCCCCGGCGATGCGGCGGTCAGTTCTATAAGGTCGTCAATATTGACATCCTGGATCTTTGCGCGTGTTAAGAATTCAGACAGCGTATTTTCGCCTATACGGATACCGTACGGCAGAGCAAAACCGTCAATATTACGGGTAAGAGTCAACCTGCCGAGATTTGAGTCCGGATCCGGATCCATCGCCAAAAAAGAAGCGAAATAACCATCACCGTGCTTTTCAAACAGCACGCCTTTCCAATGATATTCGTTTGGATTATAAACATTTCTTTCAATAGGATCATACTTGTCGACCCGCCCAAAACCGTTCGCTTCAAACCAGCGGGCATAGTCATCCACGTTCACAGGCTGAGTCCAGCCGATGTTGTTGAAATAATCGTCCAGGTCAATGAGCGGCAGCAGGTGCTCTTCCGCAATAATTAAGGGGGGCTCCGTTGCCGGTGCTTCCGTTGCGGATGGCTCTGTTGCAGGCGCTTCCGTTACGGGAGCCTCCGTTGACGGCGCCGCCGTGCCGCCGTTCAGTACAGGTTCGCCGTTCTCCTTATCACGGCTCACGCGCTTGCCTAGAATGATGCCCGCGACAATACCTGCGGCAATGATCGCCACCGTAACTGCCGTCGCGGCCAGCGCCTTCCAAACATACCCGGACGCCCGCGTTGTCCTGCCGCGCACAACTGCGTTCGTATTGCCCGCGTCGCGCGCTTCGGCTACTAATTCAGGATCTATCTGCCGGATCGCTTCGGCGAGTTTGCCGCCGCGTTTGCTTTCGTCGTTCATGTGATATGACCTGCCTTTCTGAGCGCGTCCCGGAGCCGGTCGCGGGTGCGTTTGAGCGTCATTTTTACTTTGCTCTGCCCCAGTCCGAAACGCTTTGCAATGTCGTCAACGGAGTCGCCGAACCAGTAGCGCCGGATAAAGACATTGCGTTCATCCGCTTTACGGCCGCGCAGGAACTGTGAGATCGCCGCTGCCAGTTCCGCCGCTTCGACCTGTTCCGCCACATCGCCGCCGTCCAGCAGTTCTTCAAGTTCGTCGAGCGGTTCGGCATCCTGCTGCGCTTTCCGTTTCAGCGCACTGTTCGATCGCACCCGCGACACGCAGATGTTGCGCGTCAGCGTTTTAAGGTACGCTTTCAGGTTTGCGGGCGGCGCGGCGGGTATCTGTTCCCAGGCGGCAAGGAGCGCGTCGTTCACGCATTCTTCCGCGTCACGGGCGTCATGAAGAATGCCGCGGGCAACTCCCCCGAGGTACTCTCCGTATTTCTGCTTTGCCGCGTCAACGGCCGCCTCGTCGTGCCGTGCGAACAACCGCACTATCTCGCTGTCTTCCGCCAACTGCCCCCGTCCTCCGTTACTGTTGAAATGCACTTCACCTATACAGTCGCAAACCGCATCCCGCAGGTCACATTTTTTGAACACGGGTCTGTCCCCGTGTTCAAAAAAGTTATACTCCGCGGGGGCGGGTTTTGCAAGCAGATACGGAAGCAGGCCCGGAAGCCGTTGACAGTCCGCAATATGTAGAGTATAATTCTAAAGCAAATATACATTTGCGAGGAGGGTACTATGGCCTTTATCTACGACGAACCGTCATACACATTCAGCGAGTATCTGTTTATCCCCGGATTGACCAAGAAAGACTGCACCCCGGACAACGTTTCCTTAAGGACGCCGCTGGTGCGATTCAAACAGGGCGAAAAATCGCCGCTCAGCATCAACATCCCGCTGGTTTCCGCGGTGATGCAGGCCGTTTCCGATGACAAAATGGCAGTTGCCCTCGCCAAATGCGGCGGTCTGTCATTCATATTCGTGTCGCAGCCCATTGACAGCCAGGCCGAAATGATCAGCCGCGTCAAAAAATACAAATCCGGCTTCGTCATCAGCGATTCCAACCTGAAACCCGACGACACACTGGAAGACGTGCTCCGGCTCAAAAACGAGAACGGCCACTCTACTATTGCCGTCACCGACGACGGCACTGCGCACGGCCGGCTGATGGGCATCGTAACCAGCCGCGACTACCGCGTGAGCCGCATGGAATTGTCCCTGAAAGTCAAAGAGTTCATGACCCCCTTTGACAACCTTGTCTGCGGCGATGAAAACGTCTCCCTCAAGACGGCCAACGACATCATCTGGGACCACAAGCTGAACTGCCTCCCCATCATCGACTCCGAGCAGAAGCTGAAATACTTCGTCTTCCGCAAAGACTACGATTCGCACAAAGAGAACCCGCTCGAACTGCTGGACGAAAGCAAGCGCTACATGGTCGGCGCCGGCATCAACTCCCGCGACTATAAAGAGCGCGTACCCGAACTGGTCAAAGCCGGCGTGGACGTGCTGTGCATCGACTCTTCCGAAGGCTATTCCGAGTGGCAGAAAGACACGCTCGAATGGATCAAGACCGAATACAACGGCCGGGTCAAGGTCGGCGCGGGCAACGTCGTTGACGGCGACTCGTTCAAATACCTTGCCGACTGCGGCGCGGACTTCGTCAAGATCGGCATCGGCGGCGGCTCCATCTGCATCACGCGCGAACAGAAAGGCATCGGCCGCGGCCAGGCTACGGCGGTGATCGAGGTCAACAAAGCCCGCGAACAGTATCTCAAGGACACCGGCATATACGTCCCCATCTGCTCCGACGGCGGCATCGTGCACGACTACCACATGACGCTGGCGCTGGCAATGGGCGCAGACTTCTGCATGCTTGGCCGCTACTTCGCCCGCTTCGATGAAAGCCCGTCCAACAAGATCAACATCAACGGCAACTACTACAAAGAGTACTGGGGCGAAGGCTCCAACCGCGCGCGCAACTGGCAGCGCTACGACATGGGCGGCGGCAGCAAGCTGTCGTTCGAAGAGGGCATTGACTCATACGTGCCCTACGCCGGACCCTTACGCGACAACCTGGA
>JAFZSK010000045.1 GCA_017620915.1 Clostridia bacterium
GCGCCATTGCGTCTTCGTCGATGATGGCGCAACTCAGCCAGAAGTTCGGCACGCTTTTCCTGCCGTCCCAGGGGTTCATTCTGACCGGGAGGTCTTTCAATCCCTCTTTGTAGCGTTCCCAGATCGCCCGTTTTTGCGCGATATGTTCGGAAAGGTACGGAAGCTGCCCGCGCACTACGCCCGCGATGATGTTGCTCATGCGGTAATTGTAGCCGATCTCTTCGTGCTGGTACCAGGGCGCGTTGTCCCGGCTCTGAGTACTCCATTTTCTGACTTTGTCGGCATCTGCCTTGCTGTCCGTCAGGAACATGCCGCCGGCGGAACCGGTCACGATCTTGTTGCCGTTGAAAGAAATGCAGCCGTACGAACCGAGCGCACCGGTCTCGCGCCATTGTCCGTTCAGCAAATATTTCGCGCCGAGCGACTCTGCCGCGTCTTCCACGATGAGCGCGCCGTGCAGGTCGCAGATCTGCTTCAGCTTTTCCATTTTCGCCGGCGTTCCGTACAGGTGGGCAATGACCACCAGCCGCGTGTCGGGATACATTTCGAACGCTTTTTCAAGCGCTTCCGGCGACATGTTCCATGTGTCGTATTCGGCGTCAATGAACACCGCTTCACCGTCTTCGTAGGCGACCGGATTGATGCTCGCGCTGAACGTCATGTCGCTGCAGAATACATGTCTGCCCCGCAGCGTCCCCTCGTCCGGCCTTGCCCGGCCGTACAGCGTCTCTCCCGCCAGCTTCGTGGCGAGGTGCAGTGACGCCGTGCCGCAGGAAAGCGCGACCGCGTATTTACACCCGAGGAGCTCCGCCGCCGTTTTTTCTATGGAATTTATGTTGGCGCCGATGGTCGATACCCAGTTTGTCTGTATCGCCTCATCGACCCAGTGCTGCTCATCTCCGTGCATCGTCGGACTGGACAGCCACACCTTGGAGCTGAATGGCTCAAGTCCCGCAAAATCCGGATCTTTCAGAAAATCTCTCACGTTTCCGTTCTCCTTTTTAGCCTCTGTACCGCGCAGTTCCGCGTATCCCGCCGGTGCTACTGGTACAGTTTGAATTGCGTATATATGTTCCGCCGTTTTTCCGCGCCGGCGAGCATTTTGCCCACGTGGATCTTGGGGCGGCGGCCTTTCCGGACCAGCTTAAGGTGCTTTACGCCGGCAACGATCCAGCCGATCGGCAGCAGTATCTTCGCTTTTTTGCATACCGGCATCGCTTTGTACGCCTTTTCCGTGAGCGCCTTGAACAGGACGCCTTTCGAGCCGTCAACGGTCCCGGACTTCCCGCTCGTCATCAGCTTGGCTTCGTTGAGCCGTTCGGAGTCTTTACGGCCGAAATTGCCCGCGTCGAAAACGTCGCCGATCATCGCCTCCAACAGCGCACCGTCCGTATCTTCCGCGTTGTCCGCGGCCCACGCCTTTTCCGGTGAGCCCAGATACCTGACCGACACCCGCGTCAACAACTGCGCGAACCGCCACAGCCCGACCGCCTTCAGCTTTTCTTCAAACAGCGCGCGGAACTCCGCGTCTTCCGTCTTCCCCGCGAACAGCGCCCAGTCGCACAGATGCCGCAGTCCGACTCCGGTGTTGATGATATGAGTCGCGGTGTGCAGCAGCAGTACCAGCCCGTGATGAAACGTGTCCGGTATGATAAAGTGCTCGTTCTGCGTGTCGTATCCGATCCCGGTCGGAATAATATCCTCGAGGTACTTCCGGCACAGTTCGCCTTTTTCGCCTTCCGGCAATCCGTTAGGCTCCCAGTGCATCTCTATCGTTTCGCTGCCTTTGCGGAACGCGAGATGCGCGGGGTGGTCGCTCTTTTCATTCGTGCTGTACCCGGCGTTTTTGAGCAGCGCCGTGACCGCCGGGATGTTCGATTTGTCGATCAGAAAGTCAACATCGCCCATCGACCGCAGGAACGGATCCGGATAATACGATGCCGAAGCCATGCCCTTGATGATCACGTACGGTATGCCGTTCCCCGCGAGCAGTTTGTGCACTTTGCCGTGCTGGTGCGCGTTCCGGATGCTGGTGCCCGCGTACATGAAGTACTTGCTTTGGCACTTCGGAACGAGTTCCTCCGGCAGCCGCGACTCGACCGCGGAAAACATGAGCGGAAACACGGTCTGCTGCTCTGCTTCTTTGACCAGTGCGGGCCAATCGACTCCGTCAAAATCCGGCAGTTCCCTGCCGAACAGTTGAGCACCGAGTATTTGCAATAGCAGCTGTTGTGCGTCCGTCATCTTGTCTTTGCTCCGGTGGCCGCAATGCGGCTTTCTGTTTTGTGTTGGCCATAAACCTACACGGTATCATTATAGCAAAATCAGACGAAACGGTCAATTGACTTATCTTCAAATAGAATTAGATTTAGTACTTGTATAGAATTAGGTTTAGTGCCTCAGTAGAATTGGGTCTAGTGCATATATAGAATTAGGGAATTGCGGTATCGCCGGGGGCGATGAACTCACGCGCGAAGCGGTCTCCGCTCCTTTTTTGCGTGATCTCCGCGGCTTATGGCCGCACCTCAATTCCCTAATTCTACTAAAGACCAGATCTAATTCTATTCCGGACTAAACCTGATTCTACTCAGGCACTAAATCTAATTCTATTCCGAGACAATACTCACCTGTCCGCCCTTGTTGCTGACGGTCACGCTGAAGACGCGGGTGGCTCCGGCGGAGTCGGGACGGACCCGGATGTCGCCGAGGTTGTCCTGGGTCGTGAGGACAACACGCCAGTCGGACGGAATATGGACGGTGGTCTGGCCGAGGGCATTGCTCACCGCCAGCGTCACCTGCTGCGAAGGATCGCCCATGTCGGTGTTCTGGTAGTAGACGCTGAGCTGACCCATGCGGTTCGAGACTGCGGCGTACGGCTCGAGGGCGTCAATGTAGCAAACGTTGTTGCCCATGGAAAACGTGCGTGCGCCGGCGTAAGCGTAGGTGCCGTTGCCCGTGCCCTGAACGCCGCTCTGGCCCTGGGTATACGTTGTCCGCGCGGTCTGGTCGCCGCCGTAGACTGTGTTGCTGCTTTTGATCTTGACCAGCGGCTTGTCGCGGAAGATCAAATGGAACGCCGCCGTCAGCAGCACCGCCGCCAGAATGATTATCCAGTTATTGACGAAGTTCGGTCCCTTGCCGGCCAGCGTCCCGATCTCGCGCTCGAACACCAGGAACAGCAGCGCCAGCGGGAACACAAAGCTCAGTCTTTTTGCCAGTTTTTTGCCGAAGAAGATCAGCCGGATCATCCAGTACAGCAGCGCCGCTGCCGCGAACCATTTCCAGAGCGGCACCGTAAACACTGCCAGGTTCGGCATGAAGGCGTAGCAGAGCAGCCCCGCCGCCGCCAGTAAGATCAGAATTCCCCAAATCAAAGCTCCGCTTTTTTTCATTTTATTGTCTCCTCTCATGACTGTTCATTTCGTCCAGTTTCTCCCGGAAGGGCTTGAAGTACATGCGCGAAACGTACGCCTGCTTGTCGCTGCCGGCAAAGCCCACGCGGCACGGTCCGGTGAACTCGCGCTTCAGCCAGCTGACTGCTTTCAGATTCAGCACGCACCCCTTAGAGACGCGCATGAAATACTTCGGCAGTTCCTCTTCCAGTTCGTATAATTTCTTTTCCGTGCGATAGATGCGTTCCGCGGTGTGCGCGGCCACCTTGCCGTCTTCGCTCTCGAAGAACAGGATCCGGCCGGGCGCGACCAGGTGCTCCTGCCCGCCGAGTTTCAGGGACAACCGGTTTCCGGGATCCGCGGCGTCCGTGCGGAAAGCGTTGTCAACACGGTCCGTGAAGTCTGTGTTGTCAACACGGTCCGCCACCGCCGAGAACTCGAATCCCTCCAGCTCCGCCTGCAGCCTGCGGATGTCGTCGGTCACTTCGCGACAGTGAATGACGATCTTTTCCGGGCCGTTCGGATCCGCCGATATTTCAACTCTGTGCCTTCTCTTCGGCGCTGCCATCGGGCTGCCTCCTTTTCACTGCCGCGGGGCCCTGCCGGTATGCATCCCGGTATTACCCCCGCGGTCGTCAACATTGTAGCCGCACGCGTTTTGGTTGTCAACGCGCCCCGCGCCAAGTGGTAGATTTTCGCGGGCAACCGGTCGAGCGGCTGATTTTCGCCCGGCGCC
>JAFZSK010000046.1 GCA_017620915.1 Clostridia bacterium
AACAATTGCGCACTGGACCTGATCCCGGAAATGCTGACGCCGCGCTACTGTATGTGCGTGCAGCGTGACCTGGCAATGCTCGTGCCAACGTCGGATTTTGCCGCCGAAAACGCAGAGGAAATATATTGCAACGATTTCATATGTGCCGAAGTGATGCCCCTCACGGGCGTAGTGGCGCTGCACGAAAGCCGCGATAAAAAGTGGAGCTATATTATAAACGGTTCGTATTGCGGCTGGGTCAGGACGGAAAGCCTGGCATTCTGCGCGGACCGGGAACAATGGCTCAACGCCATCCGCCCGGAGGATTTTCTTACAGTGACCGGATGCGAGATCACGCTGGGGGAGACCGCGCTGCCCACGCGTACGGAGGGACTGGTGCTGCCGATGGGGACAAAGATTAAGCTGCTTTGCGACTTTCGCGAACCGGTCAACGGCCGTATGCCGTACGACTGCTACGTGGCGCAGATTCCGTGCCGGGACCCGGAAGGGGCGCTGGACTGGGAGACGGTGCTGATTCCGTATGCGACGGATGTGACCGTCGGATTTCTTCCGATGACTTCGGACGCGGTACTGGAGCAGGCGTTCAAGTTTCTGGGCAGGATATACGGCTGGGGCGGCTCGTTCGGCTCAAATGACTGCTCCGGCATGGTGCGGCAGGTGTATGCGTGCTTCGGCTTCGAACTGCCGCGGAACAGCGCGGCGATCGCGGAGAGCTACGATCTGGGCGGCCGGGACTGCAAGGCCATGACGTCTGACAAAAAGTGGGAGATCCTGCGGCGGATGCCTGCGGGTACACTGCTGTCAATGGAGGGCCATCTGATGATATACCTCGGCACGGCGGACAATAAGCCGTACGTTCTCAGCTCCTGCGGCACTTTTATCGCGCCGGGTGATGATACCGGCGCCATCGTTGAAGCGTACGGGGTGTTTGTTTCGGATCTGGAGCTGCTGCGTAAAGACGGCAACACCTGGCTGGAGAGTCTGTGGTATTTCCAATGGAAAGAGTATTGACCCAAACCGGTAATTTCGCGACAGTTTATCGACTTATATGGTGAGGGCTGTATCGCGAAGGCTCTTGAAAAGGATCGGGAATGAGAAACAAGGGGACGGAAACGAATATTGACCGCGAGATAGTGCGGCTGTTTACGGAGCGCGACCAAAAGGCGATCGAGCTGGTGAGCGGGCGTTACGGCAGTTATTTGTTGTCCGTCTGCGAAAATGTGCTCGGCAGCCGGGAAGACAGCGAAGAGTGCCTGAACGACGCGTACATGCGGGCCTGGAACAGCATTCCGCCGAACCGGCCGGACAACCTGAAAGCGTATATGGCACGGCTGGCGAGGGCGGCGGCAATTGACCGGTACCGGTACCTGAAGCGGGAGAAAAGGGGCGGAGCGGAAGCACCGGAGCCGATCGACGAGCTGGCGGAAGTGTTGTCCGGCGGCCGTACGACGGAAGAAGAGGCGGAAGCCGACGAGCTTGCCGCCGCGTTTGACCGGTTTCTGGAGACGCTGCCGGACCGCGAGCGCGTCTGCTTCATGAAGCGGTATTATTTTTCCGAGCCGGTCCCGCGCATCGCCGCGGAACTGGGTGTGCCGGTCAGCACGATGTACGGGACGCTGTCAACGATCCTCAAAAAACTTCGCGGATCTCTCGAAAAGGAGGGGTTTGTGTGATCTCTAAAGAAACTATTGCGGAGGCGTTGTCCAAGATCGATCAGAAGTATGTTAACCAGACGGTCAATTATACGAACGCGCCTGAAGATAATACACATGCCCGCACAGTGAGAGGCAGACGCCGGTTTGCCGGGTTCGAGGTCGCCGCCGTTATACTGCTGATCGCCGCCGGGATACTTGCCGGAATACTGATCGCCCGCAGAACAAATAAAAAACACTCCGGACCGTCGATGTCAGTTCCGACTGAAGTTCCTCAGGTGCCAACTCCGACTGAAGTCCCGCTGGAAACGCTGATCGGCGACGATTGCCGCGTTTTACATATTCCGGACCTGGCGGAGCTGGTTTACGCCGGGGCGGAAGCGCCGCTGAAAACCCGGTCTCCCGCCGTCACGGAGGCGCCCGGAGCCAAGACCGATGTGGATATGCTGCCGCGCGCTTCCGGCGTGCTGCGGAACGAAACGATCGCGGTACTGTTTGAAGACGAGTACGGTATTGAAGGAGCGCGGTTTTTAAATCCGGTGTTTTCGCTTCACCGGGACGAGGACGGCAGCGGGGGATATAAAAGCAGCGGCAGCATCGTGCTTATGATGTGCGACGAAGCCCCAGAAGCAGACGAACCATCTGCGCGCTTCAGATATGTGATGATCGAGGGGCGCGTGGACAACGTAGATAACGCCATTTTCAGTTACGATGAAACCGGAAAGGTCTGCGCCGGGCCGTTGACCGTCAATAACGTGTTCATAATCGACGCGTATGACGGCCTGTATCCGTCTCAGACGCTTTACGGCGTGGAGCACGGCCTGGCGCTTTCGCAGCTCGTTTATCCGCTGTACGACGGTATTAACTACCCGGCGGAACTCGGTCAACCGGAAGGTGAGGAAAAGGTCAGGATCAACGGCAAATGGGCGGACGCGGTCGGACAGATCATGTGCGTGCCCCTGGACAGCGGAAACTCGTGGGTCGTGCAGGAATACAACGCTACGCTCGTAAATATCGATCCGTTTATTGACACCTACCGCAGATTCGGCCTCGACTATTTAGAGCGGATCAAAGCGGATACTGTTGGCTACGAATATAGAGATGATCTGAAGACCAGCAAAAGCCGTTTCGCGGCGTTCCTTTCAGGGTATCCCAGCTTCATTGAATTAAAGAGTTATATTTGGATGTACGGAAAGTGTAAGTACGTTGGCATCGAGCGTACGGAACACGGTGTCAAATATCAGTATCTGCTGAAATACGACGATGGTGTCGTAGTGGTCTCGACGCCGGAACTGTATCAGAGCGGGTACTGGGACACGTCCGGGTGGCCGGAGCTGGTATACGATCTTTCGATCCACGGGCAATGGTATACCGTGGCCGGTGACGACGTCACCGATACGCGTTATCCGAAACTCAGCGACGCGGAACGAAGTACGGGCTTCGCGGATCAGGAAACGTTCAGCGTGAAGGGCTATTCGGCATCCGAATTTGATTCGGCGGTCAACAAAATGAAGCGGGACAGCCGGTTCACCGCGGTCATGACTTTCAAGGAATTTTTAAGCTCGCCGGATGAGGTCTCCGCCCGGGCAACTGCGCAGCCGGACGCTGGCGCCACCGGGGCGCCTAATTGACCTTCCCGAACAGATAGCGGTCGATGCCCTCCATTGACTTCGTCCCGAGCCACTTGTGCGGCCCCTGGAAAATGTCGTGGCAGAGCAGCTCTTCGCGGCCGAACAGCCTGTATGCGGAGCGCACCTGCTCGACGTAGGGGACGACGTTGCTAAGGCCGCCGGAACCGTTCAGCGGATCGGCGTCGCCGGTCTCGATGACGAAGGGGCGGGGAGCGATCAGCGCGCCGATGTCGCCCACGTCAAAATTCTCCCACATATGCGGAATGTAGTTGCAGGAACAGTTGTACAGCTCGAGAAGCGCCTGCCTGAAACCGTAGAAATACCCGCTGCAGGCGGCGTACGCGATGCGGTCTTCGAGCGCGGTGAAGTACAGGACCTGCAACCCGCCGCCGGAGAGACCGATGCAGCCGAGCTTTTCGTTGTCAACGTCCGGCTGCGCTGCAATATAATCGGTCAATCGCATCAGATCCCACACCCACATGCCGGCTACGCATTGACCCAGCGGCAGCGCCATAAAGTTCAGATAATAGCACGAACTGCTGAGCCGCGCGCCGGCGCTGTCGTTCTGCATGTTGATCTCGCGCCGTTCGCCGAATCCCCGGGCGTCGGGGCAATACACTATGGCGCCTTTTTTCACGGCGGCAACGCCGTAATCGTAATTGTGCACCCTGATCGCTTCGGCGAGCTCGGGGAAGAAGCCGTTGCCGGCAACTGCCTCTTTGCCGCAGCTCCCGTGCCCGTGGGTGGCGATGACGGCCGGGCGCTTTTCGCCGGCGGCAACGTCGTCAGGCACTAGGCGATAGAAGGTCATACGCACGTCCGGTTCGGTGCGGATCGTCCACTTTTCGCGCGTGTAGCCATCCAGCTGTTCGCTGGATATAAACTCCGGATCCGGGGTACACCAGGTCATGCGGTCAAGCCCCAGCAGCGAACACAGCTTGTTACGGGCATTGGCTTTCCAGATCTTGTATTCTTCGATGCTGCGGCAATTCATCCGCATCGCGGGCTCCTGTCCGCCCATCATGGCGGAGAAGTGCGGGAGGGATTCGTAGTATTTAGGCATAGTTATGGCTCCTTAAGTGGTGTTATTACTTTCTCTCGTGGTGCTTCTATTATAACCGGCGGATCCTTTGATGTAAAGGGGGCGGCGGAGGCCGAAAGAATGGAAAGGCGAGGGTTTCGGCCTACGCTCAGCTCAGTGCAACCTGCTCCGCCACTTCCCACTGTTTAATTCAACAGAAACTTTGCAATTATATCTCTGACCAGTTCCATTTTGATTGGCGTTCTGGAGGTCTCCCCGGTGAGGAGAAGATTGACACCGGGGTAGTATCCGTTGGCTAGGTAATTGTTCATCTTGATAGTTGTATTATTAGCGTAATCCGGATCGTCCAGTTTGCCCAGATGCTCCCAAATATAGACCTTGCGCCGCGCAACGTTCAGAACCGTAAAGTCCGGATACACAGGAATACCGCCGATCACTGTTTTACACTCATAATGGTAGGGAATGCCGGCGGAATATAGTTCGTCGGCAATGAGCAACTCCGATTTCGATCTGAACTTCTCGCCGCGCTTCGATTTGTATGAAATCGTGTCATCGCTGAAAGGTTTCTGAATGAACTGTTGACTTTTCCAGCGGGCGGCAAACACTTCGTCTGCCTCAACCAGTGGTGTGACCAGTTCCTGTCGCGGCGTTGACAACGTCCCATACACATATTCATACGTGTTGTCCGCGCAGTTGTCAACATAACTTTCCAACTGCTCTATTTCACTTCCGATCGCCGTCAATACTCTGTCTAGATACCCTTTCTTCGCCAGCTGGCACGCTAGCTCGCGTTCGCTGTGAGGTATGTAGCAGCCAATTTTGTCATTAGCGTTTTTACGCTGATACATTATGATTTTACCTTTTTTATTGCTTATCCTGAGCTTGCCTTCCGGATTAAACTGTTGCATATTCTTAATTATTCCTGCCAGATTTTTCAAATACTCTAATCTCTGATTTACCGCTTCGAAAATTTCAATTTTCATTGTTCGGACTCCTTTCTTGGTTTTGCGGTTTGACCCGATACTACCGCTGCTGCCAGGAAAAAGCAATCTACGCGTAGTAGAGTTGACCGTTCACGCCATTTCCCGATATTTCCCGAACTCTACTGACAGTTTACCAGTGGCCGAAAAGCCTTATTTTATGCGGTTCTTTTGATGGCAGGGGTTATCTTGAGGAGGCAAGAAGATTCGGCCTACGCTCAGCGCCTTTGTGGAGGCCGAAAGAATGGAAAGGAGAGGGTTTCGGCCTACGCTCAGCGCCTTTGTGGAGGCCGAAAGAATGGAAAGGAGAGGGTTTCGGCCTACGCCAAGCCTCGTTATGGAGGCCGAAAGAATGGAAAAGTGAGGGTTTCGGCCTACGCCAAGCCCTTTCGCGGAGGCCGAAAGAATGGAGAAGTGAGGGTTTCGGCCTACGCTCAGCTCAAATTCACGCTTCGGCCGCTTCAGCCGTCTTATATAACAACACTTTGCTTTGATATTGCCCTTCGATCGTCACAAGGAGGCCGGAGGTGGAGAGGGAGAGGCCGGAGAGCGTTGACGACGCGCCGGTGTCCAGGTCGGTGACGGTGTAGGTATTGTCCGCCGGCAATCCCGGGAGCAGGTAGCGCGCAGTCTCGCAGTTGGAACCCGCGCGGCGGAAGGCCATTATGATGCCGTCGCCATGCTCCGGGCGGTCGTAGCGGTAGGCCGCCCAGCCGCCGTGGGCATAGGACCAGCCCGCGTTTTCCAGCGGGTAGAAATCGCAGGAGAAGTATGGGCGGAGCCGGCGGTATTCATCGCACATCTTTTTCATCCACGCGAACTGCTCTTCGTTGGGCGTCGGACGGTCGGTCCACCACCAGCTGCCCACGTACGCCGGAGCGTAGGCGCTGCGGGTCGCGTAGGTGTCACCCAGCTTTTTGCAGACGCCGCCGGAGCAGGGGATCAGGCGGTTGAAACCGAACATCTGCGTCTGGATCACGTCCGGGTCGCGGGTGAATTCGCAGTAGGCGTCGGTGCGCCAGACCGGGACGGTGCGCGACAGGGATTCGATGTCGATGCGACGGCCGCCGGAGGCGCAGTTGTCAATTATCAGCCCCGGGAAGCGGGCACGCAGCTCGTCCCACAGGCGGTAGAGGTTCATGATATATTTGATCTCGTTGATGCCGCCGCGGTCAATGTTGTCCGTGATCCGCCACGACTGCAGCGGCTCCATGTTGAAGTCCAGCCGCAGGCAACGTATGTCGAGACGCTCGATGAATCCGCTCAGCATTTCGAACAGGTATTCGCGGACGTCGTCGTTGTCCAGGCGCAGCAGCAGGTAGAAACCGTCCAGCGGGTACAGCCACTCGGGGTGGGCAACCGCCAGATCCGTCCCCGGATAAACACGCTCCGGCTCGAACCACAAGAGGAATTTCATGCCGGCATCGCGGGCGGCATTGACAACGTCCACCAGCCCTTCCGGATGCTCGTCCGGGCGGACCTGCCAGTTGCCTACCTGCTTGTACCAGTCGGCCGCGCCGGGCGCGCCGCCCTTGCCGTACCAGCCCGCGTCGATCCAGTAGTAATCGGCGCTGACGCCGTGCTGTTTGAACTGCTCGATGTGGAACAGATGCTTGGCCGCGGGCATCCCCATGCCTTCCAGCGCGAAGGGCAATTGCTCCATACTGTACGGGCAGAAGCGTTCTTTGATGAGGCGGCGGAAACGGTTGCTGCCGTACACGCGGTCGCCGGTGTAGTCCATCAGCAGGATCGACGAGGTACGGACGCGTTCGCCGGGATGCAGCCGGAACGCGGTGTAGTCCAGACCGGTCTGAATGCCGATGATGTCACCGTCTTTGCGGGTGAAGGCGGCAGTCCATTGACCGGACCAGCCGATGGCGGCGAAGAGGCCGTTGCCAACGGCGCCCGCCCCGCTGAGCCCGGAACACGCGGCGCCGTATCCGTTGCCCACGGCATTTTTGTCCGCGGCGAACAACTCAAAGAACGGCATCTGACCGCTGGCAGAGCGCCCGCCGAGCGGGTGGTACTTTGCGGTCACGCCGGGGGAGAGCACCTTCTCATGCACGGAGTATTCTGTCGAGCAGTTTTCTTCGGTGAGGTAGCTTTCGTAACTGGTGTTGCCCGTGGTGTCGAAGAGCGAAACATTGACGCTGCGCCCGGGTCCGTCCATGAAGCACCAGGCGGCGTCGCAGTCGCGGATGTCGCTGATGATGCCCGTGTCCCGCGCGCTGCGGTTCTCGAACCACAGCATCCATTTAACGGCGCTGTATTCGGGGTACGCTTCGATGTGCAGTTCCACGGTGAGGCCGTCGGGCAATTCGTACCGGCGCCCGTATTCGGTGCCGAACACTTTTGCGTCGGCGATATCGAACGGGCGGCCTTTGTATTTGAATGAAAAACTCGGAACTATATTCATTGTATTTTCCTTTCCGGCTCGGCCCGGACCGTCTTTGACCGGCCGGGAGTTCCTGCGGAGTATGTTTCCTCCAATTAGTATAGCATACGCCGGCTGATTATCCAAGAAGCGTTTGCGGAACCGGCGCTTTATTTCATAATAAATATCGATATCAAGTCACGGACCAGTTCGGGTTTGATCGGAGTTCTGGATGTTTCCCATGTCAGGATCATATTGATGCCGGGGTAGTAACCGTTGGACAGATAATTATTCAGCTTTACGGCGGTGTTGTCCGCGTAATCCGGATCATCCAGTTTGCCAAGATGCTCCCAAATAAATTCCTTTCGCCGTGCGGTGTTCAGGACTGTGAAGTCCGGAAATACAGGTACATTACCGATCGACGTTCTGCGTTCATACCTGTATGGAATTCCGGCGTAAAATAACTCATCGGCTATTATCAATTCCGACTTAGATCTGACAATATCGCCGCGCTTTGTCTCAAACGCCTGCGAGCTGTTGCCGAAAGGCTTCTGAATAAACGTCTGATTCTCCCAGCGGTCAACAAACTGTTCGTCCGTTTCCACCAGCGGTACGATCATTTCCTTTCGGAGCGAAGATAACTTTCCAAAAAGGATTTCGACCGTGTTGTCCGTGCAGTCGTCAACATACTTTTCTAGATGATCTATCTCGTCATCTACCAGCGTCAACGCTTTATCGAGATATCCCTTTCGCGCCAACCTGCATGCCAGCTCATGTTCACTTTGCGGAATATATTGATCTTTTTTGCTTTTATCACCGAACTTGCGGTATGTTCGTATTTTTCCGTTGTGAGTACTGATCCGAAGCGACCCTTCGGGCTCGTTAATTTGCTGCTTTTTTATATCGTTCCTTATTTTTTTTAAATTCTCCAGTCTGCATTTTGCTGCTTCAAAGATTTCCGGTTTCATTTGTTATTTCTCCTTTCGTGAGTTTTGGATATGCGGCGATTTTACCGCGAACGCTTTGAATACGCAATTATTTCCCGGGATATTTCAACTCTACTCTCGGTAGAGTTAGCCTTCACGCCATCTCCTAAGCTGTTTTTTGCTACTTCGGTATCCTGAATTCAGAGAAACAAAAATAGGGATGCCGCCAAGCCTCCTGGCGGTATCCCAAATTACAAGGAATGCAAAATAGGGATGCCGCCCGTCCTCCTGGCGGTATCCCAAATTACAAGGAACGCAAAATAGGGATGCCGCCAAGCCTCATGGCTGTATCCCAAATTACAAGGAACGCAAAATAGGGATGCCGCCAAGCCTCCTGGCGGTATCCCAAATTACAAGGAACGCAAAATAGGGATGCCGCTCAGCCTCATGGCGGTATCCCAAATTACAAGGAACGCAAAATAGGGATACCGCCCGGCCTCTGAACGGTATCCCTTATCACAAAAGCAATAGAACAGCCTTAGCTATTTCACCGGTTTCACCGGTGGTTATCAAACGAATCGAGATAATAGCACCGGCTGACGTCGTTGTACGTCCAGGCGTAGATGTCGTCGTGGGTCGGGTTGGAGCCTTCCATTACAGAGATATATATCAGCTCGATGCCCGCGTCGGTGCGTTTTTCAAGAGTCACCATGTACGACTTGAAGCGCCAGTCCGCGCGCACGCCTACTATGTAAGCCTGGTCAAGGACCTCGCCGGTGCGCCAGTTGTACTTGCGGGCCAGCAGACGGCCGCCGAAGTAGACGCCGACTACAATGTAATCCGTAGGCATATTCTGATCCGTGCGGACGCTGCCCCACTGGGAAATGATCGAGCTCCAGTTTTTATAATACGGCTGGTATTCGCCGGAGCCGTATTTGGCGTGGTTGTCCGCACTGTCCATTACGAAGGAAGTGGTGGGGAGATCAATGGTGGGCGAGCCCATTGTCACCGCACCCTTGAAGTACAGAGTCATGATGGTGTCGAAGTCAATGGCGTTACCCGTGATATAGAAGCGCCCCGTTTCACCTTTGACGTTTTTCTCGACGACAACGAAGAATTTGCCCTGGTTCTCGGTCCAGTTGTCCTTCCAGACGCCAATGATACGGACCTGGCTGTATATCTTGCCCTCGCTCCACGTAGCCAGCTCTGCCCAGAGTTCGCCCTCGGTCGATTCAACAAGCGTGATATAATAGTCCTCCCATTCATCGCCGCCGGCAGTACGCAGATAGCCCCAGGCGTCTTTGATCTCACTGTTGGTGAGCTGCTTCAGTTTGGACAGGTCGGGATGGTCGGCATAAGAGTCTTCAACATACGCGCCTTTTATAGGTTCGAAGTCTGTGCCGAATATCGTGGCGGCAAAAAGGGAGTTGACATCGAACGTATCACGCACAGTATTGCCGTCAACGGTGCGTTCAACGGTGACCCTGTAATCCTCAAAGATCGTAGTCGTGACGCCGACAACGTACGCCTGTGTGGCGACGCTGCTGTCGCTCCACTTGCCTTTGGTGGCTATCAGCCGGCCGTCGCTGTCCTCTTTAATGGCAATATAGATGTCTCCGTTGAGATACAACGATCTAACCTCGCCCCAGGAAGTCATGACGTTTGAGTACCTTTCGGGGCCGAAGTGGTTGACGCCTTCGCGCATATGCTCGTCCGCGTCGTCGGGAATGAATTTGCTTGAAGCGCCTTCATAACTCACGGTCAATTCGTTGTTTTCAGCCACAGTGAAGGTGAACGGATCACTGGATCTGCCGTTGATGGTCAACAGGTCGGCGTCAACGTAATAAACGCCGGAGTTCATATCTTTTTTAACGCCGTTTATGACGCATTGACCAAACGCTTTGCCGGAGGACCAGGACATGCCGGTAATATTAACTTTGCCGCCTGGCGTTTTCTGTAAGAAGATGTACTCGTCGTTGTCGTCAACAGAAGTGCGGACTTTGCCCCAAATGCTGACAAAGTCGTCCAGGCTTACGTCGATCAGCTCGACCGGGGCTTCTGTAGCGGGCGTTTCAGTAGCCGGCACGTCTGTGGCCGGGGCATCGCTTGCCGGGGCATCGCTTGCCGGGGCGTCAGTGGCCGGTTCGCCGGTGGCTGTTTCGGTGGCCGGAGCTTCAGTGATAGGAGCTTCGGTAGGGGTGTCGTCACCGGGCTCTGCCGATACGGCCGGAACGTCAGTGTTATCTGCCGGCGACTGAACACCCGGCAGACATCCGGCCAGCAGCGAGGTGCACAGCACCACCGCAATCAATAATTCGATTATTTTGTGACTGTTTCTGCGTTTCATGTTAAAACCCTCCGTATCCAAAACAGATCCTGCGCGGCCAATACGCTGCCGCCGCTTTTATGTTTGTATTTTACTAACTCTGATAACAATTGTCAATAAAGCGGCGGTACCAAGTTATTGACAATATTTAGCGGAGAAGCTAAAATTTTGTCACATGGCTGAGTGCCCCGCGGGCCGGATCGCACGCGGATAATTTGAAAAGTATTAAGTGAGGCAATCATGGAGATCAGAAACAGAAGGATCATGCCGGCGGCGGTGTTGCTGGCCGCTGTGCTGTTGATCACGGGAAGCGGATTGACCACGCTCCGCGTATCGGGCAGCAGTGAAGCAAAGACCGAATTTGACACATTTACCGAATCCTCGCTGGTGCTCACCGACACCCTCAAAAACGGCGATTCGGTGGAGATCCAGGTGCGTACGCTGGCGTCCGCGGTGAGTTTCAGCATTGACGCCGCGAATCCGAACGGCGGCCGGGAATTCACAGTTGAACTGTATAATTGGGACGAGAATATAAAGAAAACGCTGCGCGGGAACGTGCTGCACGAATGGACTGTGGCAGAGGCGGCGGAAACGGGGGAGATCCGCGTTCCCCTGACTGAACTCGAAGGGGGCGCGCTGTCCGCGGGAGAATACGTTCTGCGTTTTATTTTGAACACGGGGACAGACGCGGTGTTAACGCGGTACAAGCCGGCGCTGCGCGGCGTCAGCTGTTTCCAAAACGGCTATCACATTTACGGCTCGTACGTGGGCCGGATCGTCAGCAAAGATCCGGTGGACAAAATGTTTGACCGCATTTCGGAGGAGGTCAATGTCGAATACCACACCGCGCCGCCCGAATGGACCGTGCCGGAGGACAGCGCGATAGCGCAGATGGATGTTGACCCCACGCAGTGGACCGCGGTGGACGGACTTGGCCGCATGCTGCCGGATCATACGTCGGTGGGCGGCCAGAAAGATCGCAAGGTCGGGATGTTCTACTGGACCTGGCACTTCGCCTGGATGCGTGCCGTGCCCTCGAGCGTGACGGAGATAATGGCGCTGTATCCGGAAGCGAAAAACGATTTCGACCACAAGGTCTGGAGCCAGTACGGAACCGGCTATTTCTGGGATGAGCCGCTGTACGGATACTACACCGAATTCGATGATTACGTGCTCAGAAAACACGCGGAACTGCTGGCAGATGCCGGCGTGGATTTCGTGCTGTTCGACTGTACCAACGACGACGCCACCTGGGAGCAGGGATACATGAACCTGTTAAAAGTGTGGTCGGAGGCCCGCGCGGACGGCGTCAAAACGCCGCAGGTGGCATTCATGCTGAATTTCGTGTGGGATCCTAAATATACGGTCTCGTCGCTGACGCAGATATACGAGAAGATATACAAAGATGGCAAGTATCAGGACCTGTGGTTCTACTGGGAGGGCAAGCCGCTGGTGATGTCGCACAACGGCCTGGATCTCGAAGATACATATCAGGCGGAGATCAGCAATTTCTTCACGTTCCGCGCCGGAATGGGCTCGTACTTCGGCGGCGATATGGACGATGGCTGGTGGGGCTGGCTGCACGTTTATCCGCAGTCGGTATATAAGAACGCGGATGGCAGCGCGGAATTGACCACCGTGGGCGTCGCGATGAACGCGGACTACGAGAACATGTGTTTGTCCGCTATGAACGGCGACCACAACATGGGCCGGAGCTTCTCGATGCAGCCGAACTATTCGTACTCGTACAAGTACGCGGGCAAAAAGATCGTGTGCAATTCGAAAATGGAGAATTCCGTGCTGTACGGCATCAATTTCCAGGAGCAGTGGGATTACGCGCTCTCGATCGATCCGGAGATCATTTTTGTCACCGGCTGGAACGAGTGGAACGCGGGCCGCAACGTGGCGTGGGGCGGTGTCGCCAACGCGTTTCCGGATGAGTTTGACGACGAGAACTCCCGGGATATCGAGCCTACCAAAGGGCGACTTAAGGATCACTATTACTACCAGCTGGTGGCCAACGTCCGCCGCTACAAAGGTGTTTCGCGGTACGACGCGCAGCAGAAGGCATTGACGATCGACGTGCACGGCAGCCCGGCGCAGTGGGACAACGCCGATATAATTGCGTACAACCACTACACGAACAACACGTACGAGCGGGATGTTGACGGCTGGGCCACGACCCACTACACGAACCCCGGCATCCGCAACGACATCAAGACCGCTAAAGTGTCGTACGACAAGAACAACGTGTATTTCTACGTGGAGACGGTGGAACCATTGACGCCGTACACCGATGACAACTGGATGCGCCTGCTGCTGGACACCCGCGAGGCCACGGCGGACAACGCCGGCTGGGAAGGCTTTGAATTCATCCTGAACCGGGTGGCGCCTGCGGCGGACGGCCTGGTGCTGGAACGCAGCACGGGCGGCTGGAACTGGGAAGAGGTCGGACACGTGGCTTACTGCGTGGAAGGCAATGTTCTCCAGGTCTCCATTCCCCGAAAGCTGCTGGGCTTTAAGTCCGGCCGGCTGGATTTCAATTTCAAATGGTGCGACGCCAACCTGGCGGACGGAGATATTATGACGCTCTACACGGACGGCGACGCGGCGCCGGGCGGCCGGTTCTGCTTCCACTTTACGACCAACGTGCGCACTCCGGCGGAAGTGCGCAAACTGGCGACGATAATAATCATCTGCGCGGCGGCTGCGCTGGCAGCGGCGGCGGTCGTAACGGCGGTCGTGATCTTTATCCGGAAAAAGAGGAGAGTGCAGGCGGAATGAAACAGACAACTATCAAACGGATCCGGAAATTCACTGAGGACCGCGACTGGGATCAGTTCCACACGCCGGCGAATCTCGCGAAGTCGATCGCGATCGAGTCGGCCGAACTGCTGGAGTGTTTTCAGTGGAGCGATAGCGAGTATGATCTCGATCACGTTAAAGAGGAACTGGCGGATGTGATGGTATATTGCCGCAATCTGCTGGACAAACTCGGACTCGATGAGGACGAGATCGTCAATGCCAAAATGGCCAAAAACGAAGCCAAATACCCGGTGGCCAAAGCGCGTGGCAACGCGAGCAAGTATGATAAGTTTTGACGAGAGAGCGGCTTAAAATGCGTGAACTGAATATACAATTTATAGACCAATACAAGATCGTTGACTGCTTCATTCGTGACGCTTACAAGTCCGAAGAAGGGGTTTCCGAATATATAAAGATAATGGAGCAGAACGATGCCGAGGGCAAAGAAATGGTCGTTTCCTGGGGCAGCGATCACAGATCTCTTAAGCATTTGCGCTGGCTGCGCAACAAGCTGGCGCACGAAGTCGGTTTTGATTCGGATCTGTGCACAAAAAGCGATCTGGCATGCCTGTCCGCGTTCGATGAGCGGCTGAGATCGGCTGAAGATCCGTTGTCAAAACTCATGAAAGCAAAAGAGGCAAAGAGGCAATTGGCCGAACAGCGTAAGCGGGAATTGGCCGAACAGCGTCAACAACAAGTCCGGACATCCCGGAAGTCGGAAACCGTCGCTGCAGCCGAGCGTCAAAATAAAAAAACGATATGGCAGCGGATCAAAGACTTTTTCTTTGACGAGAGCTGAAATGACCAGTTTTGATCCGATCTATGACGAAAGATCCGAAATACTTATCCTGGGCACTTTTCCGTCGGTGAAGTCGCGCGAGGCTGGTTTTTACTATGCGCATCCGCGAAATGCCTTCTGGCGGATAATGGGGGAGCTGCTTTGCAACGACAGGGATGTGCTGATAGGCGCCACAAACGCACGCAAGAAACAGGTGCTGCTGGACAATCATATTGCCCTCTGGGACGTTTGCGAGACGTGCGAGGTCAGTAAATCGGCGGATGCGTCGATCCGGAAGGTGAAATATAACGATATAGCAGGCATTTTAGGTAAGACGCAGATCAAGGCCATTTCCTTTAACGGTGGCAAAGCTGCGGAACTGTTCGGGCGTTATATGAAAGAAAAGAATGTCAAGATAGATTTGCCTTGCAAACGCCTGCCTTCGACCAGCCCGGCGCGCGCGATCCCGTTTGAAGACAAGCTGCGAATTTGGAGAGAGTCAATAAATTGATATCTTAAACAAATACAGGTTTAAGAGTTAAAATTGCATTGTCCATTTCATAACCTCCTGTTCGTTTTTTGGACAATACAATGATACATGATGTTATGCGGACATTAAAGAGGCTTCGACCTCTTTTCTTTTATTCCTTGGCTCTTGCCAACTAAAATTATACACAGTGGATCCCGGTCAATTATTGCCGCCCGCCCCGTACAGCGAGATCTCCCAGATCGTAACGGTCTCGGACAACGTAACGCCATCATTGAACAGCAGCCGGAAAGCTGTAGTTTTGATCGGCTCGGAGAGCGCGATATATGAGAGCGTTGTCTCGGCGCCGGTGTAAATTGTTGACCATTCGCCGTCCTTAAGTACCTGCGCCGCATAGTCGGTGACGTGGCCCCAGGTGGGACATTCATTGACCGCGAAGCCGCCGATCTCGAGTTCTCCGCCGAAATCCGCGGCGATCCAGGCGCCGTACAGATCACCGAATACCGTGCTCCAGCGCGTGTTGTCTTTTCCGTCAAAGCAAAGCTCCGGACCAAGCTCGCTTTCGGTTCCCTCCGCTTCTCTGGAGGAAGCGCTGAACGTCCAGCCGGCGGGGGAAAGGTATAATTCGTCAGGCGCGTCCGTGATCAATTCGTCCCGGAAATTCTGCGGCGCTCGGGGTTCGGTACCCTCCGGGACCTCGGCAAACTGTCCGGTGAGCTCGATCTCGTTGATGGTTATCGTGATGCCGGTACCGTCCAGGAACAGCAGGCGGAAGGCGTAAGTGTCCGGCGTATCCTCCGCAAATTCATAATATTCCTGGTCGGAAGTGATATCGGAGTGAGCGGTCTTCCAGGTGTTGTCTGCGGGATCCAGATATTGCGCCTCCCAGTCCAGCATGTAGCCCCAGGTCTTGTTTTCGTAGATATCGACGCTGTGGACGGAAACGGGGAAAGGAAACTGTACGCAGATCCAGCAGCCCTGGACGTCATAGAAGACCGAGCTCCAGCGAGTGGCCTCATCGCCGTCGAAAGAAAGCGACGCGCTCAGTTCGGCGGAGGTCCCTTCAGCTTCGACGGATGACGCGCTGAAGTCCAGTTCGCTCGGGTGTGCGAGGAGGTCAACGTAATTTTTGCCGGGTTTGTCGGTGCTTTGCGCCGACGGTGTTTCGGCAGGTTTTAAGGTGGCAATTATAGGCGTATTTTCGCCGCCCGCTTCGGTCGCGGACGTTCCGGGAGCGGAAGTGCCGTCAACGCGGCCATTGCCGCCGCAGCCCGCGAGCGCCGCGCACAAAAGAATGACAAATGCGACGGACAAACATAACGCGGTTTTGCTTATTTGCTTCATGTCGATCACCTCCGGATCAATTCTTCCGCTGGGACGGATACCCAGCCCCAGTTGCTGTCGCCGCTCTGTGCCAGCGTGATATTAAAACATTTGCCGTTCAGCGTTACCGCGGCTTCCTGCTGAGATTTCGGGAAGGGACCGAAACGGACGTTGACCGCGTCCGGCAGCTTGCGGCAGTCATTGCCCGCGAGTTTAACGTCGATGCACTGGGTGCCGTTCCCGGGATACGAAGCCTTGAGCGTGACCCGGAAGTCTCCGGATTCGACTTTGAAATCGGAAAGCGCTACCGACCAGCCTTCGGGCAGCCGCGGCATGATCTTAAGCACGCCGTCCCGGAGCGGAGAAACGCCGGAGACCAGCAGGAAGCATTTCATTGCCTCCGCCTGCTGCACCAGATTGCCCAGATCGCCCTGGCGGCGCAGGATGCCGCGTTCGGGGTCAACGGATATTCCCTCCGGCACCATATACGGCTCCGGCAGCCGCGGCGCATAGCAGATGCGGCACAGCGATTTGACCAGTTCGGATGCGTCGTGCGCCTCATCCAGCAAGAGAGCGTTCTGCGTTATGTTGGAGTGACCGTATCCCAGACCGCCCGGCGCGTAATATGAGGCTTTTTGGGTTTCGCGTATGTCTTCTTCGTACGAGGCCCGCGAGCGTTCGATCCACGCGGAGGGCATGTCGGTCGTATCGTACCCGTAGAAGTCCGAGAGCATATACGGCGCCGGATCGTGCAGGAAGCCCTTGTGCTCCGGATCCCAGGACCGACCGTCTGCGCGGGCGAGTCTTTTGTCGATGCCGCCCTTCAGCGTTTCAGCAGCCTTAAGCCAGCGCCCGTATTCATCGGCCTTACCGATCGCGGCGGCCATTTCCGCGTATCCCAGCAGCCCCAGATAGCAGGGGAGGTTAGCGTAGAGCGTCCAGTCGCTCATTGCCGCCTCGGTCTCGCCGTACAGCAGGCCGTCCTCCGCGAATGACAGGTCGGGATTGGCCAGACACCATTCGATCCAGTACGCGGCTTCGTAAATGAATTCCCAGTTGGCCTCGACCCACGCCGCTTTTTTGCCCAGATTTTTCCAGACGTTAAAAGCACCCAGCATCATGAGCCCGTGACCGTCGGTCTCCTGGTTGCCCAGATTCTGATAATCATCGCCGAACTTTTCGCACGTGTAACGGGTGGGCCAGTTGGCCTGGGGAACGAGCACCGTGGAATAGATCAGCGGCTTGTTGGGCATGACGCTGAAATGGCCGGGAATGGGTCTGCCGCTCAGGGTCAGGTTCTGCCGGGGATAATACATCATCCAGTTATTGCCGTACTCCACGCTGTGCTCAGCCTCGGAGACGTGGCCGAAGGAGTTGAGCGTCATTATTGCCCGGGCGCAGTCGCGGGAATAATAAGCGTCGTAGTAGGAGTTCGCCTTTCCCACGTACGGCCCGAAGCCGTCATACCGCCAGGACGGCGCGTCTTTGTATGAGGTGTGGATGAAGCCGTCGGGATCGGTGCGTTCCAGGAGGTTCCGCATGTTGACCGCGACGATGCCCGTGGCGGCATTTGCCTCGGACGATCCGGAAAAAACGAATCGACCCGGTGCGGCGTAGGGCGGGATCTCGTGGAAGTCCCGAACAAACGTGTGCAGGCGGGTGCATATCCGGTCCAGCCCGGCAACGATCTTATGGGGCAGCGGCGCCGCGGCGTCGATCGTATGGTCCCGGAAAAACGGGTCCGCGGGGTCAACTTCTGCCGCGCCTCCCGTGAGCATTTCCGCTTTTTCGGCGTCAACGCCGCTCACGATGTACGCGCCTTCGAATACCGGCGCGCCTTCGCGGCCCGCCTTGCCGGCAACGTCGATACTTGTCACGGTACCCTCGGGCAGACTGATCGCCAGCACGCCGGATCTTTCGCCTTCGAAGCCGCCTTTGAGATGGAGCACATCCTTCAGGAGCGACACGTATTCGGGCTCGCAGGTGTTATAGTCGTTGTCAAAAAACGGAGTGGGCCGCTCGTTCCAGATGGCGTGGTACCACAGGGTGTAGCCGAAAATGAGTGGGATGACGAATTCGTGGCCGTCATCAAAGCCAACAGTTATTTGTCCGGCGTTGTCCCCGATAAACCGTACCCGGTCCGGATCGCTGGTGCCCCAGCTGGGACATCCGTCGTCCGGACTCCAGTATCCGCCGCAGACAAAAAGGATCGTCTCTGATCCGGAGGTATCGGCGCCGCAAGCGGCTTTGTTATACGGAAATGTTACCCATTCTTTCATTCTGATCTGTGTCCTTTCTTTTTGAGGATGAGCACGGCCGGGATCGCCGCGGCGGTCAGCAGCACGGCAGCGGCCGCTATGACTATAACAGCAGTGTAATTATGTTTGTGAGATAAACTATGGGAATTATTGCTGTTGCCGAAATCGGACATTTCATTCCAGTTTTCCGGCCACCCGGGCATATTATTGACGTCATTGCCGTATATCACCGCGACCCGGCGCTCCTGTGCTGAAGGTACGCCGCAGTCCACCCAGACCCAGACACTGTCGCCGGAGATCCCGATCTCGCATGGAACAAATGCGTCGTCCAGCTTCGCCGAAGCGAACAACGTATCCTTCGGGAAGGGACCGAAGCGCAGTTTGACGCTGTCTATGCCTTTGGTATCTCTAAGCATGAATTGCGCGATCTGTGCGCCTTCTGCCGGATAAGTGACGATATAGTCAATGTATCCGCTGCCGTCGCCTCCGACCGGCACGTCCTTCGCGAAAATGCTCCAGTTCTCCGGCAGCCGCGGCATTAGCTTCAAAGTGCTTCCGAGAACGGGTGAGACCCCGGCCGCGATCGCGTAGCATTTCAGCGCTTCTGCCTGCTGCACCAGATTGCCCAGATCGCCCTGCCGCCTAATTATACCGTTCTCCAGATCCACGGAGATGCCCTCGGGCACCATGTAGGGTTCCGGCAGCCGCGGCGCGTAGCTCAGGCGGCACAGGTTTTCCAGCAGCGCGGAGGCGTCGGACATGTTGTCTGAAAGCAGCGCGTTCTGCGTGAGCATGGAATGGTCATACCCGATGCCGGGCGCGCCGTACCAGCCGTTGTCCTTCGCTTTGCCGGTGTCCGAACCGTACGCGAGCCGGGAAAGCTCTACAAGGTCGTTCTCCATGTCCGCGGCATCGAAACCGTAGAAGTCCGCCATCATGGTCAGCACGGGATCATGATAAAAACCGAATCTCGCGCTTATCCAGCCTTTCTGGTTCGAGAGGCGGTCAAGCATTGCCTGCCGCAGTTCCGCGGCAATACGGGCCCATTCTGACGCTTCCTGCGCGTATCCCGCGGCCTCTGCCATCTGCGCGTATCCTTTCAGCCCCAGGTAGCAGGGAAAATTGCAGTAGAGGGTGTATTTCATCATGCCGGCTTCGGATTCTGCATACAGGAGACCGTTTTTGGAGAGGGACAGTTCGGGATTGTCCAGACACCATTTGATCCATTCACACGCTTCTTTAATATGCATCCAGTTCGTTTTGACCCAGTCCGCGCTGCGCCCGGTCGAACGCCAGGTGTTGTAGTTTGCCAGCATCATCAGCCCGTGGCCGTCGGTCTCCTGGTTGCCCAGGTTCTTATAGTCGTCGCCGAAAGCGGCTTTGGTGTAAGCGGTGGGCCAGCCGGCGTCCGGCACTAGGACTTCGGAATAATGCAGGGGTTTATTGACGATGACCGTGTAGTGACCGGGGACCGCCGAACCGTTGAAGGTAATGTTTTTGTCCCGGAAATACATCATCTGGCGGTTCGCGAACATTGACGCGGCCTGCGCCTTCCCGTTCTCGCCGTACAGCAGCAGGGACATTATTCCGCGGCCGCCGTCCCGGGAGTAGAACGAATCGTAGTAGGAATCGGCATTTTCCACCCATACGCCGAAACCGTCGTAACGCCAGGAAGGGGCGCCCTTGTATGACGTGTGCATGAAGCCGTCCTTGTCGGTCCGTTCGGCGAGATTTTTCAGATTCGTGTATACGACGCCGGTGGCAATATTGGCGAACGGGTTTCCGGAGAAATAGATACGCGGGCCGCTATAATTCCCGGGAATTGTGAAGGGCAATGCGCCGGCGTAATCCTCTTCGTATGTGTACAGCGCGTGCCGCAGCGTTTCCAGGTCCGTGCGGACCTGCGCGGGCAATGGATCCGCGCTGTCAACGGTGTGCGCATTAAAAAAGCTGTCCGCGGCGCTGAAACTGAATTTTTTGTCGGACAGCGTGCCCTGCGGGTCGTTCGCTAAAAAAGCGCAGCTGAACAGGGGCTCGCCGTTTTTGCCGGGATCGTCGGTCACCTTGATCTTTTTGATGGCTTTGTCCCGGAGCGCGATACGGAGCACGCAGTTTTCTTTGCCTTCGAAAGCGCCCAGAAGCGAAAGCGAACGGGTAAGGACCGCTTTAAGATCTTTGTCGGTCCCGGAGCCTTTAAACGGCGCGCCGTCTTCCTTCCAGTTGTTGTAAAACCACATGGTGTACCCGAAGATCAGGGGCACGCTGTCGACGGTTCCGTCCGCGTACTCGATATCCAGCGTTCCCATCCGATCGCCGATCAGGCGGATGTCCGCATAATTAGACGTGCCCCAGGCCGGCGCGCCGTTGTCGACGGAGTGGTAGCCGCCCACCGCGTACAGGTATTTGGCTTTAGTATCTGATTTTGCCGAGTAGGGGAGTGAAACGCGCAGCGCGTCTGAGGAAGTATTTCCGCCGGACGCTCCGGCAGCCGCACAGCTGAGGATCGCAAGGAATACCGTTACGGCGAAAAACAGGGACAATACGGTTCTGGTTCTGACTGGTCTCATGCCGCGTACCTCCGGCTTTTTGTATTCGTATTATACGTTATCAAGTCCGGGTACTGTCAAGCGGAAAGAACTGCATTTTGCTAAAAAAGCAGGATCGCCGGAATGACGATCCTGCCTGAGTACTGTTTTTGTGTCTGCCGGAGAGATCTGACAGCGATTTGTGCTGCCGGTCAGTCTTTCTGCGCTCTGAGTTTGCGGCGGAGCTCGTCGTTGAACTCCTTGAGCACGCCCTTCGGGCTGACTTCGTCCAGAAGATCGATCATTTTTGCGACCTGAGCGTCGGTGAGCTCGGCGTTGCCGGTGATATTGCGGAACTTTGTACCGGTGACGTAGCTCTTGATCTCTTTCGGTTTGGCGCCGCCTTCGATCATTTTGCGGACAACGCTGCTGGAGTGCGCGAATTTGATCATATCTTTATTCAGCAGATCGTACGAGAGTTTGCCGCTTTTATCGGTGTACTTCTCTACGAGTTTCAGGTATTCGGCGCTGCTGACGACGACTTCCTCAGGCTCGTTTTCCGCTTCTTTTTCAGCCGGCTCTTCCACGGCGACTTTTCCTTTCAGCTGCACGCTGCCCTGTCTCTTGAAGGGCATTCCTGCGGTGAGGGCGATCGCTTCGTTGAACGCTTCCTGCGGATAGAGTTTTTTCGGGGTGTTGTCGGCGGGAATCGCTTCCCCGGAGGTCTTGCTGATGGAGGAAATACCGGGCTGCTTTGCGCCTTCACGGATCACAACGATACCGGCACCGCCTTTTTAAGTCTCTGGCGGTAGGCAACGGCGTCGATAACGCTTAATTTTACAATGTTGGTTCGGATCATGATCCCGACTCCTTTCGTACTGAATTGGCTGTTTTAGTTTGCCAAAAGTGCGTTCCCGCTGTCAATATGCAAACATTTAGAGAGCTCTTATTTTTTCTTTCCGGCCTTGCTGATGACGATGCCGCAGATCACTGCGGCAACGGCGACCGCACCGATGACGATGCCGACGACGGCACCGGTTGAGAGGCCCTTTTTTGGGGTATTGTCCGAAGCGTTGTCCTTGTCGCCGGTATTGTCCGCGTTGGTGGGCGGGGGCGCGTCGGTCGGTTTCGGTGCATCGGTGGGCGCGTCAGTTACGACAGGTGCTTCGGTCGGGGCCGCGGTAGGTGCGGCAGTAGGTTTTTCGGTGGGCACGGGCGTGGCCGGGAGCCCTTCCGCCAGGAACTGAGCGCCGAACGCTTCGGCGGATTCCATGTTCGGGAAGAAGGCAATGTAATACAGCTCGACCTGTGTGTCAGACTGGCTGATGGAGAACGGGTCGTAGCGCAGGTTGGAGACCCAGCCTTCCCAGTTTTTGATCCGGGTGAAGTCGAGGTTGACGACCTGGATGTCGGTGGTAGCCTGATATTTGAATTCGAAGTCCTGCGGTTCGCTGTAGCCGGGGTGGAGGTCGGTCTGCCAGTAAAGATTGCCGACAACGCCGCCGCCTTCTTCTGTATTGACGCGGACGCCGAGCTGGATGATCTTGTTGTCATCGGCGGAGATGTCTTCAATATCGCCGCTCAGGACGAGCGAACCGAAGCAGAGCTCCAGGTTGGGGTCGCTGCCGGCGGGTACGTCGATCTTGTAGCAGTTGTCTTCGAAGTAAACCTCCTCGATGATGTTTTTGTTGCCCGCGAAGAGCAGGTCGTTCAGCTCGTCCTCGTAATTCAGCGCGAACAGGGCGCCGGGGCCGGGGATCTCCACGGGAGCATCGGTGGCTGCGGGGTCAACGGGCTTTTCACTGATATACTCGGCTTTCAGGCTGTGGACCGAGAAGGTGCTGGAGAGGCTGCCGGTGTCGAGCAGGCAGTACGGCGTATCTTCGGTGCCGGTGTACGCTTTGGCATCGGCTTCGCTTTCGAAGAACGCGATCCAGGCGATGTCGATGTAGTCGCCTTCGATCACTTTGCCGCGGCCGGTGGAGTCGTCAAAGTTGTCGGCGTCGCGGTCGGGCTCGAGCGGGTCGAGACGGATGTAGCGCGTGTCGGTGTAGCCGGTGGAGTTCCAGATGGATTCGCGGCCGTACAAGGCGGCAACGGAGGTCATGTCGACGATGACGGTCTCCCACTCGCCGGAGTAGTTGTAGTGCACGGGGATGAAGGGCTCCGCGGGCGGGTAGACGTAGAACTGGGAGATGTATTCGACGTTGTCCTCGTTATACTGAGCCGCAGTGCGGTAGCGGATGGCGGCCCACTGAACGCTGTCGGGGTCAATGGTGTCGTTCTGCCCGTTCTCACTGAACTGGAACGAGGCGTACGGGTCGAAGCC
>JAFZSK010000047.1 GCA_017620915.1 Clostridia bacterium
GCTATGTTCGCGGCTCCTTCTTGAGCGAGGATTGAAGGTGGCTTCGGCCTCGAAAAACATAGCAAATAGCCTTTTTTGTAAAAGTACTATGTTTTGAGTGCCGGTTTTATAGGGAAGAATGAGCGAGAACGTTCAAAAAAGACATAGCAAAACTGTAAAAACGGCAATCTGCTATGTCTCAGTCAAAAATAAACCCCAAAAATGAGCAAGAATCGATAGACCGAGCGGAGCGGCCGAACAGATCCGGCCGCGGAACTCACGAGCAAGGAGGTGCGGCCTCCATATCGAGCGTGTATTCCGGCCGCGTCTATAATTTGCAAATCAACCGCCAAATCCGTATAATTCGACGTGAATATAACCCATCAATTTATTGTCATATATAGTGAGGGGCGGTCTGCAGGCGGCGGTCGGCCGTGGCGTACGACAACGGCGTTGACCGCCGCGCGGCAGGCAGCAGGCTCCTCACAAGAATGGAGACACCGGTGACAGACAGGGAGATCATCAAAAAGCTCGAGGCGCGGGACGAAAGTGCGTTGACCGAGCTGTCGGGCAGGTACGGAAAGCAGTTGAAGGGTATTGCCCTCGGCATACTCGGCAGCGACGCCGACGCGGAGGAGTGCCTCAACGACGCGTACCTGAAAGTGTGGAACGCCATACCGCCCGCGGCGCCGGACGATCTGCAGGCGTACGTTTCGGCCGTTGTGCGCAACACCGCGGTCAATATGTACCATGCCGCGCACCGGCAGAAAGATATCCCGGCTGAGCGCCTCGTACCGCTGGAGGACGCCGAGACCGACGGGCACGCCGGGACGCTCGCGACGGACAATTGCGCGGCGGAGGCGGAACTGGGCGCGTTGGCGGAGGCGATGGCGCGGTACATCAAAACTCTGCCGGAGCGCGATCAGAAGGTGTTCGTGGCCCGCTACCGGTACGAGGCGAGCATCGCGCAAATTGCCCGCAAACTCGGGATCCCCGCCGGCACGGTGATGTCTACGCTGTTCCGCCTGCGCAAAGGGCTCGCGGCGTTTCTGAAGAAAGAAGGAATCGACATATGAATAAACGCACGATAATAAAAGCGGCGCAGGAGCTGCCGGCGGATGTGGCGGCGTTGTGCCCGGAATTCGCGGATGGGGCGGAGGCAAAGGTCGGCCGCGCAGCCCGCGGGGTCAATAAGGGCGTGATCAGCCGGGTGGTATTGCCGCTGGTGCTGCTGGGGGCCGGATTGACCGCGGCGATCGTTACGGCGGCGGTACTGAAGCGCGGCGCACACGGCCCGGGCGGCAGCGCGCCCGGCGGGGACAATATTGCCGCCTCCGCGACCGAATCTCCCGCGACGGCGGGGCCACATGGCAAAGATCTCGCATACACGCCGGACTATGATACCCGCAGCACGCTCCATGTGTACGAATTTAAAGAGATCCTGGCGCGCGACGGCTACCACCGGGACGGCGGCATGGACAAAAACTACAATGTTTCCGACGCAATTTTCAGCAATATTACGCCTAAAGGCATGCTGGAAGAGAATCCGGATGTGGAACTGTTCTACAGCAAAACCAGCGGGGCGTGTTTTTTGAAGGTCAAAAACGAGCTGTACCGCTGTGATACTTTCGGAGGGGAGTATCAGCATTTGTGCTACTGGGATTACGACGGCAACGGTACAAAAGATCTGGTGATGCATTACACTTTCGGCTCCGGAATACCGTATGAGGGCGTTTCGGTGACCGACCTGACGACAATGGAGAGTAAAGCGATCCAAAGCGTTAATCTGCTCGAAAGTAAATGGTCCAATTTTGAATTTGACGGAGAAAACATCTATATAGACGGCAAAAAGTGTACGTATTCTCGCGGGCTGTTCTTCCTGGATGATAACGTTATACTGGTCAATAGTATTTCATTAAATGATTATATATTCGGAAAGACCGACATCAAAGGACGGGTCGAGGGTGAAGAACTGTTCATTGAATTTCAGTCATCGAATGAAGACAGTCTCTCGGCTTCGGATTTCAGATTGTTGTGCTCGATCGTTGACGGCCTGGCATATTATCGCAAGGGGCCCACGTTCGATAAAGTTCAGATAAAAATAGTCTCTCCGTCCGGGTCAACGCTGTATGAGACCGAACAACCCGGCTCCGCGTTTGCGCTCGCGTCAACGTACCCGCGTTCCTCCGTGACCGGCGAAACGGTCAATACAGAGGCCCTGCAGACACGACTGCCGCGCTCCGGTCAATCTACCGTGCTAAGCGCAACGCTGGCTTCCGGGGTCTTTTATGACTATATCATTATCCGGCTCGAATGCGAGGATATGGCGGCGGTTGCCGCGGTCATGAACAATTATTGCGAAGCGGCCCTCAACTTTGCGCTCGAAGAGTACGAAAGACCGTGCTGTGTCCTTGAATTTACGGCCCCCGGCTCCGACGAGCGGCAGATCTACGCGGTCATAAATGCCGAACTCGGTTCCACCCGGGTCTGGATCGCGCCCGAGCTGTCGGGCAGTTTCGGGCCGCCGTCGCCTTGATCACCCGTAATAACTTGGTGTTGACCGCAATTTCTTCTTTTCAAGATTGCGGTCAACGTATTAATTAAAAACAATGACCGCAATTCCACATTTTTAAAATTGCGGTCAACGCAGCGAACCAAAATAATGACCGCAATTCCATATATTCAAAATTGCGGTCAACGCACCGAGCAATAATAGTGACCGCAATTCCTTCTTTTCAGAATTGCGGTCAATGATAAACTCGCTATTCGGTTTTTAGATCCTCATTTGCCCCTTGCCCTTTGCAATTTCTCACTTTATAATAGCGTTAGATAAAACGCAGATCCGCGATGCGGATCCGGAAAGGGGCGAACGCATGGGGCGCAAAGGTAAAACGGCAACGACGGAAACAGCGCCGCGGCCGCCGCATTTATTTAAGAGGTTCGTGGCGTATTACGGGCCGCATAGAAAGTTGTTCGCGCTGGATATGCTGGCGGCGCTGTTTATTGCCGCCATCGGGATGGTGTATCCCGTTGTCACCAACCGCATGCTCAACGACCTGATCCCGGAGCGCAAATACCGGGCGGTGGTCATTGCCGGAATAATCGTGTTGACCCTGTATCTGATCCGGATGCTGCTCCGGTATTTTGTGCAGTATTACGGCCATATGATCGGCGTAGGCATGCAGGAACAGATGCGGTCAGACTTGTTCGCGCATCTGCAGAAGCTGCCGTTCCGGTTTTTTGACGATCACGAAACGGGCAAGATCATGACCCGCCTCACCAGCGACCTGTTCGACGTGAGCGAACTGGCGCACCACGGACCCGAGAACCTGTTCATCAGCGGCATAATGATCATCGGCTCGTTCGTGTATCTGAGTACGATCAATATAACATTGACGCTGATCATATTCGTGTGCGCGCCGATATTGGCGGTCGTTGCCGGCATCTGCCGCAAAAAGATGCGCGACGCCTTTGCCGAACGCCGCAAGACCACCGCGATGATCAACGCCTCCATCGAGAGCTCGGTCACCGGCATCCGTGTCACCAAAGCGTTCAATAACTCCGCTGCGGAGCAGGCCAAATTCGAAGAGACCAACTCGCAGTTCCGCGAAGCCTGCCGCAAATCGTACCGGGCAATGGCAGTCTTCCACTCCTCGACGTCTTTCATCACCGACGCGTTCAACGTAGTGATTCTGATCGCGGGCGGCCTGTTTCTGTACGCGGGCAAGATCAGTTTCGGCGATTATTCCACGTTTATCGTGTCCGTGAACCTGTTCATTTCGCCCATCACCACGCTGATCGGATTTATGGAACAGTATTAGAACGGCGTGACAGGGTTCGCGCGGTTTCTGGAGATCCTGGACGTGCCGCCGGAAGTTGACGATCCGGAGGCAGTTGACCTCGACACCGTGCGCGGCGAGATCCGGTTTGATCACGTTTCGTTCCGGTATGAGGGCAATTCGGACGTGCTGAACGACGTGAGCTTCACTGTGGCGCGCGGTCAGAAGCTGGCGCTGGTGGGGCCGTCGGGCGGCGGCAAGACCACGATCTGCCACCTGATCCCGGCGTTTTATGAATTGACCGAAGGCACGATCAGTATAGACGGCATTGACATCCGGAAGCTGAAAAAGGCGTCGCTGCGGGACGCGGTAGGCATCGTGCAGCAGGACGTGTTCCTGTTTGGCGGTACGATCCGGGACAACATCCTGTACGGGCGGCCGGGGGCAACGGAGGCGGAGATGATCGAAGCGGCCAAGCGCGCCCGTATCCACGACTTCGTGACGTCGCTGGAACACGGTTACGACAGCGAGATAGGGGAGCGGGGCGTCAAATTGTCCGGCGGCCAGAAGCAGCGGATATCGATCGCCCGCGTGTTCCTCAAAAACCCCGCGATCCTGATCTTGGACGAGGCCACGTCCGCGCTGGATACCACCACCGAGATCCTGATCCAGGACGCGCTGGACGAGCTGTGTGAGGGGCGGACAACGATCGTAGTCGCTCATCGGCTCTCCACCGTGAAGACCGCGGACGAGATCGCCGTGGTGTCGGGCGGCAACATCATCGAACGCGGCACCCACGAAGAACTGATGGAGCTGGAGAACGGGATATACAAAGAACTTTACACGCTGCAGTTCCGAGGGAACTGAATGGCAAATTGCAAATGGCAAATGGCAAGGGAGACAGGAAATGAATTTTGTGGATGTGATGCAATCCTTTGACCTGACGGTACTGGACCGGCTGCAGACGCTGGAGCCCGGCAGCTTCGCGGAAAGGATCTGGAAATTTATAACGTTGTTCGCGGAGAGCGGGATCTTCTGGATCGTGCTGGCGGTGGTGCTGCTGCTGTTCCGGCGCACGCGCAGGTGGGGGCTGGCGATGGGTATTGCCCTCACGCTCGGGCTGATCGTGGGCAATATGGTGCTGAAAAACGCCGTGGCCCGCATCCGGCCGTACGATATCAATACCTATTATCCGCTTATTATTGACCGCCTGACCGACTATTCGTTCCCGTCCGGCCACACCATGGGCGCGCTGGGGCCGGCGCTGGCAATATTCTGGCACAACAAAAAAGCGGGCATCCCCGCGGTGATCTTCGCGCTGCTGATCTCCATCTCGCGGCTGCACCTGTACGCGCATTATCCCAGCGACGTGCTGGGCGGCGCGGTGGTGGCGCTGTTCACTTCGCTGGCGGGCTGGCTGCTGTCGGAGCTGATAATGAACAAACTGGAGCCGAAGTTGGACGGGCTCAGTGCGCGTGTAAAAGAGAAAGCGCGTTCCCGCAAAGGATCTTCTCAGTGAGCGCGTCGCTCAGACCGAGTTCGACCACATATTGAACGGATCTCGCCGGGTCTTCCCAGGGACAATCGCTGCCGAGCAGGATGTTGTCCGCGGAATGCGCGGCGATTATTTTGCGCGCGAGCTCCGGCGCAAGACCCATCGTGGCGGCCATGGCGGTGTCAAAGTAAACGTTGTCCCGGCCCGCCAGCTCGGCGAGCACGTCTTCCCACATCCGGAGTCCGCCGAAGTGGGCAAAGCACATGCGCAGGCGCGGAAACGCGGCGGCGACTTTGGCGGCACGGGCCGGCGGACAATGCACATGCTCCGGACTGTAGCAATCCCACCCGGAATGGAACGTCACGAACAGCCCCAGTTCTTCCAGCGCGCAATACACGGGCCACAGCCGCCGGTCGTCGATCATGAATCCCTGATAATCCGGGTGCAGTTTGATGCCCTTGAGGCCCAGTGCTTTGCAGCGCTTCAGCTCGTCAGGCGCGTCGGGCGAGTCCGGGTGTACCGAGCCGAATCCGATTAGTTTGCCGCCGGTCCGGGCTTCGAGTCCGGCGGCGGTGTCGTTGATCGTGTGCTCCTGCCCGGGGCGGGTGGCAATATTCAGACACACGCTCCGGTCGATCCCGTTTTTGACCATTTTGTCCAGCGTATCCGCCGCGGTGCCGTCGGTGAAGGGGTCAATACCGGATATTGCCGCCAGCCGGCCCACCGCCTTCGGCGCCAGTTTGTCCGGGAATGTGTGTACGTGAAAATCGATGATCATTGCCTGCTGCCTTTCTGCCGCGTCCGAATTCTGCCGAATTCGAGATAAAATAATACCACTTTGGCAGGGGAAAGGCAAACGATGACGGATATCTTGAAAAGCACGCGGCCTGACTATATAATTGAGCAGTCAACTCGATAAGAGAAAAAGGAGATATGGAAATGGACAATAACATCACTTTAGCGGTCATAGGCTGCGGCCGGATCGCGAACGCGGCGCATCTTCCGGTGCTTTCCAACCTTGACCACGTCAGGATCAAATATGCCTGCGACCTCATTCGGGAAAAGGCGGAAAGAGCGAAAACAGATTTCCCGAAGATCGAACAGGTCATAACCGATTATAAAATTGCCCTCGATGATCCGGAGGTGGACGCGGTCTTCGTATTGACCCCGAATTATTCGCATTATCAGGTAGCGATGGATGCGATGCGAGCGGGGAAACACGTCATGTGCGAAAAACCGGTCACCGTAAACTATGAACTGTCGGCGGAGATGGCGAAGGCGGCGGATAAATACGGCCGGATCCTCAACATCGGCGTCTGCAACAGATACCACAGATCGGTGGAGATGCTGCGCGACCTGAATGCGCAGGGCCGCTTTGGAAAACTGTATCACGTTTACTGCTCCTTCCGTTCGTTCCGCTCAATTCCCGGCCTCGGAGGGGCGTTCACCACAAAAGCGCAGTCCGGCGGGGGCGTGCTGATCGACTGGGGCATCCATTTCTTCGACCTGATCCTGTACATCCTCGGCGAGCCCAAGCTGCTCTCCGCCACCTGCGACGCGTACAACGAAATGGCGAAAGACATGAAAGCATACAAATACCGCGGCATGTGGGCGGAGGATACGGCGGATATCAAGCACGGGACCAATGATGTTGACGACTTCATCACCGGTTATATCCGCACGGACAAGGCCGGGATCAGTTTTAACGGCGCATGGGCCCAGAATATTGACAAAAGCGAGATGTTCATAGATTTTCTCGGGGACAAAGCCGGCGCCCGGCTCTCGTACGGCGGCAAATTTGAGATCTACGACGGCAATACGCTGGAGACGATCCGCCCCGAATATGATATTCCGGACATGTACCGCCTTGAAGATCAGGCGTTTATCGAATCAGTAAAGACCGGGGTAAAAAACCGGAGCAACGTTGACAGCGTCCTCAACAGCATGCTGCTTCTGGATACTCTGTACAGATCGGCGGACGAAAAACGTGAGATCGCGTTGTGATTGACAATTCCGCCTCCTGTGGGGTACAATATTGACGCTGAAAGAACCGATGATCCGCGAAAGGAGATTATCAGTAACAATGAAAAGAATGCTCGTTTTGATATTGGCGGCGGTACTGCTGCTCACGGCCGCGTGGGGCTGCAATATGGTCCGGCCGAATGACGGCAAAGGCGAGGAGAAGCCCGCCGAGATCGCAAGATATAACGGACCGTATTCGGACGTTGACGGAACGTATTACGGGATCGATGACCTGGGCCGGGTAGTTGCCACTGACGCGGACGCCGGGGAACCCAAAGACCGCAAAGTAGGCATATTCTACTTCCTGTGGCAGGGCCAGCACGGCACCGCGGGTCCGTACGACAACTACAAGATCGTTATGGAACATCCGGAGGCCATCGAGTCCGAGTCCAAGTGGCTCAAGGCGGGCGGCGGTTCCGTGGGTGCGCACCATTTCTGGGGCGAGCCGATGTTCGGGTACTACACCTCCAACGACACCTGGGTCATGAGAAAGCATTGCCAGATGCTCACTGACGCGGGCGTAGACTTCCTGGTGTTCGATACTACGAACGCGGTGGACTACGGCGCACAGGCCAAAAAGCTGATCGAAGTCTGGTATGAATATTTAGAGGCGGGTTACGATGTGCCCAAGCTCTCGTTCTACACCAACTCCGCGTCCGGTTCCACGATCAACACGATCTACAAGAACATTTACGGCAACAAAAAACTGCACGATAAATTCCCGCGGCTGGATGAGCTGTTCTACAACTGGGACGGCAAGCCCATGATCATCGGCGATCCCGACGATAAGGCGCTCTCTCAGGAATGCCGCGAGTATTTCCGCATCAAACATACGGTCTGGCCCAACGACGAACGGTACGACGACGGTTTTCCCTGGATGGAATTTGACCGCAATATGACGGACCGCGCGGTATACGGCCTCGACGGACGCAAGGAAGTGGTCAACGTTTCCATCGCACAGCATGACCACACCTGCCTGATGTCCGCCACCGCCTGGTACGGCAAGAACGACCGCACCCGCAGCTGGCACGACGGCGCGAACGACACCTCTGAAGACGCGATCCTGTACGGCTACAACTTCGCGGAGCAGTGGGAGTGGGCGCTCAGCGTTGACCCCGAAATGATCTTCGTGACCGGCTGGAACGAGTGGGTCGCCCAGCGTCAGTCGCCGTCTAAAGCGTTCCCGATCCAGTTCGTTGACTGCTGCGATCCCAACACCAGCCGCGACGCCGAGCCCATGAACGGACTGTTCGGCGACAACTACTACATGCAGCTCATTCACTACATCCGCCTGTACAAGGGCGCCAGATCGCGCGTTAACGTCGGCGACAATATCACCATCGACGTGGACGGCAGCTTCGATCAGTGGGACAACGCGGCGATCACCGCCAAATACACCGACTACGCGAATGACACCGTGAACCGTAAATCCGCGGGCTTCGGCAAACTTAAGTATCTCGACGAGACCGGCCGCAACGACTTCGTCGCCTTCAAGATGGCGCGCGACGCGGACTACATCTACTTCTACGCGCAGACTGCCGCGGACATCACTCCCGCTACCGATGACAACTGGATGACGCTGTTCATCTCTTCCGGTGCGGAGGGCAATGCCGTCTGGGCACAGCTGTTCGACTACGCCGTGAACCTGGAGAAGCCCAACGGCAACGAGGCAGTCATTTCTAAGTACAACGCCGACGGCACCTGGACGCAGGCCGGCACCGCCAAGATGAAAGTTGAAGGCAACAAACTGATGCTGGCGGTCTCCCGCGAAGTGCTGGGCAATGCCGGCGCTGACACCGTGCTGGACCTCAAGTTCAAGTGGGCGGACAACTACCAGCTCACCGAAGACGGCAAACTGGATGTATTCTCCTTCTACAAGAACGGCGACGCGGCGCCCATCGGCCGCCTGGCGTACCTGTACTCGGAGAAGATCTATGAAGCGAAAACTGCGGAAGGCGAGACCGCGGACGCCGAGTAAGCGGATCTGGGATAATGCATATTTTTCTGATCAGACACGGAGAATCGCTCACCAATGTGGGGGAGAATTATGAGAAGCGGATGCCGGATCATATTGTCCCCCTCACCGAAAAGGGCGTGATGCAGGCGCGCAGAGCCGGGGAGTGGCTGGCGGAGTATTGCCGCCGGACGAACGTTGACCTCGGCCGCGCGCGTATCTGGCGCAGCCCGTATCTGCGCACCCGCCAGACGTCCGACATATTCAACGAATACTTGCACATCAACAGCATCCGCGAAGACATCACGCTGATCGAACAGCAGTTCGGCATGTTCGATGCCGTGCCCCGGGAGCGCTGGGGCGAGCTGTATCCCCGCGAATACGAGGAGTACCTCCGCCAGCAGGCCAATTACGGCCGGTTTTACGCGCGGCTGCCGCTGGGCGAGAGCCCCTTCGACGTGGCGATCCGCATTCATCAATTCATGGGTACCATCCACCGCGACCGGGATCGCGAGGGCATCGATACCCTTTTTATTTTTTCTCACGGCACCACGCTGCGCGCATTTCTGCTGCGCTGGTTCCATTATTCGCCCGAGTGGTATCATAACGAGCCTAAACCGGACAACTGCTGGATCCGCGAGATCGACCACCACACCGACCAGGGGTATATAAATATCGAGGCGTGTGAGGCGGCGGACGCGGCCGAAGGGACCGAGGCGTGCGATGATTGAGCTGGACGCGTTTTTTTACGAGGACAATTATTACCTGTTTCCGGGCGATGTGGTCAATATTGACGGCCTCGTCCGTTATATCCGCCGCGGCAGTCCGGACCTGGAAGTCCGGCTGCTGTCCCGGGACAACTGCGTGCCGCCCTGTTTTCCCCACAGCGCGGTCAGAGACAGCGTGATCCGAAATATTGACGTCCGCTATATCTTTCCGGCGCGCGTGATGCTGATGGAGCAGGACGAATACGACGCGCGGCTGCGGAAAATGCTGGAGACGCAGTGCAGGTATTGCCACCGTTATTCCGGCGACGTGTCGCGCCCCGCGGATTACTACACCGAAACGCCGCTGCTGGAACCGTGCCCCGACCGCCTTTCGAAAGAAGAATTTTCCGCCGCGGGCAAACTGCGCACCGGCTACGAGCCGTATTTCTCCGTGGACGATTTCTGGAACGATTTCATGCAGAAACAGGAGGGACTCGAGGCGGCGATCGACCACGGCGAGATGGCGCGGGCCACGGCAGACGTTTCGGACCTGCTGTACAGCGCGGGCTTTTCCGAGTATCTGTTTCCGGCGCTGTCAATGTTTTCCTACACCGACGCGCAGGGCAGCCACGTCCGGCGCTACATCCTGATGCTCACCGGCGCGGGGTTTTTGTGCGCCAACATGGTGGCCGCGTATTTCGCCCGGATGGTGCCGGAAAAAGTCAAAAAACACTGGGACGTGTATCCGTACGTGATCCGCGGGTTGTACAGCTACTGGCCGGGGGTCACGGAGCTGGACGTTGCCGCTGCGCCGCCCATGCTGCGCGTGACTTACCTGGAGCAGCAGGACAGTTTTCAGGTGTTCGTATTTGCCGACTGGGACGCGGATAAAGTTGCGGAACTGATGCCTCCGGATTACATTCCGCCCGCGGACCTGTCCGATGAGGACGTGCCCGGCATCGTGTTCTGCGCCAACTACCTGTATTTATGCGGCATCATCGGCGAAGACCGGCTGCGCGGCGCGTGCCTCGAGCTGGCAATGTTTCCCGCCTCCGAACTCGTGCCCGACGGCAGTACGGTGACGCCCGAGGAGTTTGACCGGATGATCGATCTGCAGATCCGCGACAAGAGCAAACTGCTCCCGGAGCGCACGATGAAAGTGATCGAGCTGGAGGGCGTGGCGGAACTGCGCAACGTGTCTTTTGTGGAGACCGCCTCCGATCAGCTCACGTTCGACCTGCTGCTGGGCGGGGACAACGTCCTGTCCTACATGTGGGAACGCGAGATCGCCGTGGGCGTGCTGCGGCTTAAAACGCTGCCGGACGCCGATATGCTGGACTATCTGCGCACCCGTCTGATCCAGACGCTGGAAGAGCCCGGGGCCGCGCAGCTGTTCGGCATTTCCACCGGGGAGGACGGCGCGTATTTTGACCTGCTGGTCTGGGACAAATTCGTGACCAAACGCACACTGAAACGCATAGCGCCGATGTTCCGTCCGTTCGGGGCGGAATTTACACTGACGCTGGGCGAGGACCGGGAATCGTTCGCGCTGTGAGACAGTTATTTCTGAATTCCGAAAAGATCTTCCCGGTACGCTGACAGGTACTCGATGCAGTATTCGTCGATCCCGAGCAGCGCCTCCGCGGCATACACGCCCCCGAGCATATCCCGGTTCAGCGGATCCATTATCGCGCTGTCCATGCCGAACATCATGGCGCCGATCAGAAACGCGTGGTTGAGCGCTTTCCGGTAGGGGAGCCCGAAGGAAATATTCGAAAGCCCGCTGACGATATGCGAATCTGGATATTCTTCGCGGATCTGTCTGGCCGCGCCGATGAAATTCAGAAAGCTGTCCGGCGACGTACCCACCGTGAACACCATGGGATCGAAATACAGCCGGTCAATAGCGATGCCGTATTCACCGGCCTTTTTAACGAGACGGTGGAAGTTGTCCATGCGTTTTTTCACGTCGTCCGGTATGCCCGTATCGTCCAGCAGCAGTGCTACGATCTTCCAGTTCTTTTTGTCCGCGACGGCGGAGAATATTTTGTCCGCCTTATTTCCCTCGAGAGAGACCGAGTTGATCATGCCGGGATTTTTGCAGGCCGGGATGCACTCCAGGATCGTGTCCGGATCCGGGCTGTCCAGGCTGAACTTTACGTCGGAGTGATCGGCCTGAATGAGCCCGATCATCCATTTCAGTATGTCCGCATCGCCTTCGTGCACGCCGGAGCAGACGTCCAGGTAGTCCGATCTGCTGTCCAGCTGCCGCGTTGCCAGCGTGCGGATAAACTCGCCGTCGCGCTTTTGTATTGCCTCCGCCACGGACTTTATCGCGCCGTTAAGTTTTTCTCCGATAATGATCATAATGATCCTCCTTTGTTCAGTTCTTTTATGAGTTCCGGTATGATTTCGAAAAGGTCGCCTTTGACCGAAACGTCCGCCAGCTTCATCATCGGCGTCGTGTCGTCGATGTCGATGGCAACGATAGTCTTGCAGGATTGCATGCCCACCAGATGCTGGATCTGGCCGGAGATGCCGCAGGCAATGTAAACGTCGGTCTGGACCGTGGCGCCCGTCTGACCGATCTGGTGGGGGTAGGCGATCCAGCCGTTGTCAACGGCAGCCCGGCTCGCGCCCACCGCGCCGCCGAGCTGTTTCGCGAACGCTTCGAGCAGGCGGAAGCCGTCAGGGCCTTTCATTGCCCGCCCGCCGGCAACGATGATGCGCGCCTCGCTGAGGTTCACCGTAGGTTCGCGCCGTTCGACGGTCTGCAGGATCTCTTTTATATTCAGCGTATCCGAGGCCAGAATGCTTTCCCGGATCAGTCTGCCGGTCCGGCCCGGTTCCGGGGAAGGCATCGGCATCACTTTGGGGCGGACGGTCGCCATCTGCGGCCGGTAGTCCGTGCACTTGATCGTGGCCATGATATTGCCTCCGAAGGCCGGCCGGGTCTGAAGCAGATTTCCGCTGTCGGGATCGATGGCAAGTCCCGTGCAGTCTGCGGTGAGTCCGGTGTGGATCCGGCTCGCAAGGCGCGGGATCAGCGCACGTCCGCGGGAGGTAGCGGCGCACAGGACGATCTCGGGGCGGTATTTTTCGACCAGCCTTTCGAGCACATGGCACTCCAGTTCGTCGTTGAACGCCCGCATCCTCGCGTCGTCCACGGCAACGATCACGTCCGCGCCGTACGCATAAAGCGCGTCCAGATGTTCCGAAAAGCCGCTGCCGAGGACAACGGTCCATACCTCGCACCCTCCGGCCGCCGCGAGCTCGCGCGCTTTGCCCAGCAGCTCGTACGAGACGGGGTGTATGTCCCCGCCGGCACACTCAGAAACCGTCCAGACGTTCCGGTACGACCGGCGGTCGAATTCGTCAATAATTTTCATACGCTTTCCTCCCTGACGTCTGCCCGGATCAGCCCGCGGCGGAACAGCTCTTCGGTCAATGCTTTCGCGGCTTCTGAAGGCGCCGCGCAGATGCGGACGGAGGCGCCGGCGCGCACGGCGGGGGGCTCCGTTTTTACCACGCGCGTCGGGGAGGCGTTCAACCCGATCTTATCCGGCTCGGCGCCAATATCCTCCGGCGACCAGACCGCGATCTCCGCCGCCCGCGCTTTTCGGGCGTTCCGGAGCGTGGGGATGCGGGGCACGTTGATGTCTTTCAGCACGGTGATCAATGCGGGAAACCGCAGTTTCAGCACGTCGTAACCGGTTTCGTTCATGCGCGACACCGTGATGCTGTCCGGGCAGATATCGTCGACCGAGGAGACGTTGGCGGCCTGCATGATGTCCAGCTTTGCGGCAATGCCAGGTCCCACTTGGGCGGTGTCGCCGTCAACGGCCTGTTTTCCGCAAATGATCAGTTCCGCGCCGCCGATCCGTTCGATCGCCTTCGCCAGGGCGTAGCTCGTTGCCCACGTATCCGAGCCGGCAAACCCTCTGCCGCTCAGCAGCACCGCCCGGTCCGCGCCCATTGACAGCGCTTCGACCAGCACATTTTTAGCGTTTTCCGGCCCCATCGAAAGGGCAACGACCTCGCCCCCGCACCGTTCCCGTATCCGGAGCGCCTCCTCCACCGCGTACAGATCGAACGGATTCAGGATCGCTTTCGTGCCTTCCCGCACGATCCGTTTGGTCTCGGGATCGATCTTCGCGTCGGTAGTCGCGGGGACCTGTTTGACACAGACTACGATTCTCATCACGTTGCCCTCCTCGCCGCGCCGGCCGCCATCTCCTCGATGACCGTGTACTGGGTCTTAAAGCCCAGCAGGGAAAGGTACATTCCGCAGGACGGATAATATTCCCGCAGCTGCCCGAGGGTCGCGACCGGATCGAACGCCGCGTCTTCGGGGATGGGATAGCCTACCACGTCCGAGAGCAGGAACAGTTTTTTGGACATCCACGCCTCGATGAACACCGGCAGCCCGGGGTATTCGGAAAGCAGCCGGTCCGTCACCGCGTTCCGGTCAATGATCGGCTGCGTGATCACAAATGACGCGCCGGCGTCAATTTTGCGCTTCAGTTTTTCGAATTCGTGCGCCTCCGGCTCATACGGGTTAAACGCGACTCCCACCGTGAACGCGGGGTAGTGCTGCCGGATGTACCGGGTAAGTTCCACCGACGTTACGGAAGCGGTGTTTTTTGCTTCCACGTCGGAAGGCCGCAGCTTCGGCAGCCGGGGCGAACCGTCGCCGCTGATCGCGAGGATCGAGCGAATGCCCAGCTTTTCGCAGGCAGAGAGGATACCGTCCAGATCTTCTTTGGTGTGAAATGTGTTCAGGTGGATAAGAACCTGATCCGGCCGCGCGCGGAGCCCGAGTTCCTCGATGCACTCGTTGCCCTGGAACGCCAGGAGGCCCATCGCGTTGTCGGTTATCGACGCCGTGAATCCGCTTTCCATCACCCGCTCGAATTTGGACGCGAACAGTCCCAGGTCATCTTCCAGTTTCTGCGAGTCCTGCTTCGGCGGGATGAGTTCGACGTGAAAACCGGCGGGTCGTATCCGGTCGTTGATTGGTGTCATGCTGTTACCATGCCGGGCGGCAACGGCTCCGGTCTGAATGAAAGCGGACGCCGCTGGATTGCCCGCTTTGTTTGTCAGTTCGTTCTTCCGTCAATAACATATCAAAATGATAGGTAATTTGTCAAGCGGCAATTTTCGTTGGGAGGACCTCCACTTATTATTATTTGACCTTTCCCTTGGAAAGTGGTACAATTCGCGCATCTTTCCGCATTTTTCGCGGAAAGAGGGTAAAAATGGTGAAAATTGACCGCACCGGCACGGATCCGGGCGGCGGAAAACACAAAAATGGACGGAGAACCTGCAAAAAATTCAGACAGAGTGCTGAACAAGGTGAGATTGGCGGCGACGGTCACGGCAGTGGCGGCGCTCGTCGTTGTCTTCTTTTGCGGGTTTGCGGCGTCCGGCAGTATTGACCGCGTGAACAGCAGGGCGGCGGAACGAAGCTCGTTCATTCTGATCGAACCGCAGACGGAAGCGCCTTCACCCACAGCGGCGCTGACGCTCACGCCGGCCCCGACGGCCACGCCAAGCCCCACTCCTACGCCGACTCCGACGGCCACGCCGAGCCCCACGCCTACGCCTACGCCGACTCCGACGGCGACGCCGAGCCCTACGCCCACGCCCGTCCCTACACCGAGCCCCACGCCCACGCCGACGCGCAAACCGGCGACGCCAACGCCGCGCCCGACCAAAACGCCGACTCCGACGGCACTCGTGACGGGTATTGACCCCGCCGCCGTGTTCCGGTCACAGCGCAGTTTCGGCGCCGCGGAGGTCTCCGAAGGCTGCTTTCGCGTGATCTTTGACCCCGGTGCCGACGTATATTACAGCAAGGCGGATTTCGTAAATGCGCTGCTCACCGATTTTTACTACTATGTGCGCGTGCGCAACGGCGGCAAATTCCCGTCAAGCAAGTACAACTCGCTCGAAACGTATCTTTCGTACCTGACGTCGTATAACGGCGTAATGAACAATTTTGAACCGCTCTCGGACAACATTTGCGGCTACTTCCTTTCGAAAGATCCGTTCGGCGATCTGGCAAACCAGAAATACAAAAAAGGCTTCGTCGGTTTTTGCTTCCAGAACGGGCGCTACGTCGATTTCTTCTATTACATTAAGGAAGCTTTTTATTACTGGCGCACCGAGGAAGGCTACGGCCTGGGCGATCCGGAAAAGCGCGAGCGGGGCAGAGACATGCTGTCTGAGTCGTGGGCGCCGTTCGTGGATATGTGCAAGATCTTTTACTACAACGCGCAGACCATACAGCCCCTCTATCCGAAGAGCACCCGCACTTATAAACTGGTGCGCGACTTCCCGTTCGCGGCGACCCCCGACCGGACGCTGCCGACGGAGTACGATCCGAATACGGGCATTATCATTGACGTCAAATTGACGCGGCCCGGGTACACGTTCCGGGGCTGGTACCGCGATCCCGGGTGTACGGGCGAAGCGGTGACGGCGCTGCCCGCAGGAACAACAGGAGACATCACACTTTACGCCGGCTGGGTCAAAAACTGATCCGGACCGCGCGGGGACAATGACATACAGAACGGAGGCGCCGATCAAAATGGCAATATTCGAAAAATTCGTCAACCGCTCCGAATTCACATCGTACGAGGACATGAAAGCCAATCTGCGAATTACCGTGCCGGAGGACTTCAACTTCGCGTACGACGTACTGGACGTCATTGCCGCCGAAACGCCCGAAAACCGGGCCATGGTCTGGTGCGACGACACCGGCGCGGAGCGTGTGTTCACATACCGGGAGATGTCGGTATTGTCCATGCGCGCTGCCAATTACTTCGCTTCCCTGGGCATACGCAAGGGCGACAGCGTGGTGCTGGTGCTGAAGCGGCACTACCAGTTCTGGTACGCGTTGATGGGACTTCACCGCCTCGGTGCCATCGCGGTGCCGGCAACGCACCTGCTCACGGCCAAAGACCTGGAATACCGTTTCCTGCGCGCGGACGTGAAGGCGATCGTATGCACCACGGATCACGATTTCTATAAACAGGTGGATATAGCGCAGCTGACTTCGCCTACGCTGAAGCTGAAGCTCTACGCGGGCGGACACGGCAGCGTGCCGGAAGGTGACTGGCTGGATTTTGACGCCGGCGTCGCCGCCGCTCCGGAGCAGTTCCCGCGCCCTTCGGGCGATGCCGCGGTGCACAACGACGACACCATGCTCCTGTATTTCACTTCGGGCACTTCGGGCTATCCGAAAATGGTCATCCACGATTTCGCGTACCCGCTGGGGCACATAATCACGGCGGGGTACTGGCACAACGTCCGCGAAGGCGGCCTGCACATGACTGTGGCGGAGACGGGCTGGGCCAAGGCGGTCTGGGGCAAACTTTACGGTCAATGGCTGGGCGAGAGCGCGATCTTCGTGTACGATATGGAGAAGTTTGACCCCAACAAGCTGCTGCAGAAGATGCAGGACTATAAATTGACCACGTTCTGCTCACCGCCCACGATGTACCGCTTCATGATGAAAGAAGATATGAAGAGCTACGACCTGTCGACGCTCAAAGAATTGACCGTGGCAGGCGAAGCGCTGAACCCGGAAGTGTTCAACCGCATCAAAGACGCCACCGGCATCGAGATGCGCGAGTGCTACGGCCAGACCGAAGTCGTGGCGCTGGTCTGCACCTTCCCGTGGATGAAGAAAAAGCCGGGCTCCATGGGCAAACCGTCACCGTGCTACGACGTGGATATCGTGGACAACGACATGCGCTCCTGCTACCCCGGCGAAGTCGGCGAGATCGTGATCAACACCTCCCGCGGCCGCCCCATCGGCATGTTCAAAGGCTACCACAAGGACCCGGAACTGACCGCGGAAGTGTGGCACGACGGCTATTATCACACCTGCGACCTCGCGTACCGCGACGAGGAAGGTTATTACTGGTACGTGGGCCGCAAGGATGACGTGATCAAAAGCTCCGGCTACCGCATCGGTCCCTTCGAGGTGGAATCTGCGCTCATGACCCATCCGGCGGTATTGGAATGCGCGATCACCGGCGTACCGGATGAATTGCGCGGCCAGGTGGTCAAAGCGACGATCGTGCTGGCCCGCGGCTGGACGGCGTCGGATGAACTGAAAAAGGAACTGCAGAATCACGTCAAGCGGACAACAGCGCCGTACAAATACCCCCGCGTCGTTGAATTCGTGGACGAGCTGCCCAAGACTATCAGCGGCAAGATCCGCCGCGTGGAGATCAGAGATAAGGACGCCAAGAAAAGTCTTTGAATAGAATTAGGTTTAGTCTTTGAATAGAAAATTAGGTTTAGTGCCTTTGTAGAATTAGGGAATTGCGGAGCGGCCTGACCGGCCGCGGATCTAACAAGATAAAAATCGGGCGGATAAGTCAGCGACTCATCCGCCCGGTTTTTTAGATCAACAGATCAGTAGATCAGTAGATCAATAAGATTTCTTGCGTGCGAACACGACCGCGGCGCCCATTGTCAGTACGACAAGGACAGCGATCATCGCCACAGAAGCGTCGCCGGTAGCGGGCTGCGGAGCATCGCCGGCCACGACGTTGATGGTCCAGATGGTCTCTGTACCGGCGTCGGTGGTAACGAACGCTTCAACAGTGTAAACGCCTTCGGTCACGGGGAACATGATGGCGTAGCGGGAAGCTTCGGTCGCACCCTTCTCGGCAGCCGCGTTGATAACGCCCGGCTCAGCCTCGAAGACGAAGGAAGGATCGGAAACTTCCTGGCCGTTGACTCTGTAGCCGAAGCCTTTGATCGGAGAAGTGGTGCCGACCCAGCCCCAGATCTTGAGCTCTTTGCCTACATCGGCTTTGAGGTCAACATCGGTAACTGCGTCGTTGCCGCCAAACTTCGCTCTGTCCGCGCCGTCGATCATCAGCTGATCGCGGGAAACGGCCTTAATGAAGCTTTCAACTACCGGCGGCTCATCGGTGGTAGCAGGCTGCGCATTTTCGTTCAGGACAAGGAACATACCAACCTGGGGATAGAACGAAGCCTCAACACCGTTTTTGAACACTTCGTGATCGCCTTCAACGGCGCCGAAAGCCCAGAAGCCAAAGCTCTTCTCACCGGTGGCGGTGAATTCGACCAGGTAATCGCCGGCCGGAAGATCTTTAGAAAGAGTGAAGACCGCGTTCTGGTTGTCCGGATGGCCGATCACTTCGCCGGAAGCGAGAACATCACCTGCTACGGAATCATCGTAATCGCCGGTCCATTTATAGACTTCCGCGATCGCATCGCTGCCTTCGCCGGAAGCATTGCCCCACGTCGGGCTGTTGAAACCGATGACCTGATGAAGCATATAGTCTGCCGGAACGGTAAGCACGATCGCGATCGGACCGCTGAGGGCATCCTGAGGATCAGCGGAAGCAGTGCCATCGTAAAGCGAAACGGTCACTTCCTGAGGCTTGACGCCCAGGTCAACGAAGCCCTGACCGTTGTCAGTCGTCCAGAGACCGATCATCATGTGTCCGCGCTCATTGACGATGAATCCTTCGGGAAGCTGGCCGTTGCCGTACGCAAAGAACGCGTACTGGCCTTCGGGAACAGTAAATCTGAAGGTGTAGACGCCGGCACTGAGGGTCTTACCGAGATCAACTTCAACATTGGGGACGTCGCCGGATCCGTTTTCCTCGTTGAACAACTCGAAAGAGCCGGTATAAACAACGCTTTCGCCGGAAAGGATCTTGAATGTTACCTGCGCGTGTGGTGTAGCCCAGATCTTGGGGAACAGAACTTTGCTAAAAGAAACATCCGTCTTGAACTTCACGGTACCGGTCAGGGGTGAATCGTGGCCGATCCGGAAAGTAGTATTAAACGGATCTTCCACATAATCGCCGGTATGATTCCACACATAGTGTCCTTCATCCGCGAAAGCGTTGATGGATACCAGCGTGCAAACCAATGCCAGTGTCATGAGAATGGCAAGCAGTTTTTTCATGGTTAAACCTCCTAAATAAGCTGTGTGTTTTGAACACTGGCAATATTGTATCAGTTATAATGGCGCGGAGTCAACTGTTTTTTCGAACTATTACTACATTTTTAAAGCGATTTTTGCCGGAAGGCTGTTTTTTACCGGAATCATGGTAAGCCCACTGCGCGGCAATTCTATAATTATTGAAAAACGGGACAAAAAATGGTAAAATCCGCCTGTACGGAGGTGAACTTCGGGTGAGGCAGAAAAAAAGCATAAAAAGCGCCGTAATCATGCAGGCTGCGGCAGTCGCGGTCCGGTGGGTCTGCGCGGTTTTGCTGCTGGCGGTATTGACGGCAACGGCGGCATTGTCCGCAGTCCGGGCGGCTGAAGAAGGCGAGGGGGAACTCGATGCGGCGGTCACGGAAGCGCCGGAGAACAGTATTGCCCCCGAAGCCACGGAGGAACCCACCGCGACGCCGGATCCCGACGCCACCCCGATACCCACGTATAACGGCAACGTTATCAAATTCGAGGTGCCCGAAGGCGGCGGCAAAAAGAACACCTCCTCGGCCGGCGGCATAATAATGATCATAATTATCGCGCTGGCGTTCATTTCGGTGGCCAGCGGCATCGTAGAGAAGATCGTGCGCTACTACAAGGGGCGCGACGACCGATTCAGCCGGGAATGACCGGCAAAGAACGATATGACACGGATCGAAGCGCAGGCGGCAATCGAATACTACCTCGGACAGTTCCGGGCGGACGTCAATAAATACGACCGCGGCCGGGTATTCGTCATTGCGGGAAGCCGCGGCATGAGCGGGGCGGCAATATTGTCCGCCCGGGCCGCCATGCGCTCCGGTGCCGGGCTGGTCTACTCCGTGCTGCCGGGCGGGCTGCTGCCGGGCGTGGAACCGGCGCTGCTTGAGGCGCTCAAATGCCCCGTGGGCGATCCGGATAAAGGGTACTTCGCCGCGGAAGACGCGGCCCGGCTGAAAGAACTGGCGGCGCGCGCCGACGCAGTGGTGCTGGGCCCCGGACTGGGCAGAAACGAGAGTACGCTCGCGCTGGTGCAGGAGCTGGTTGCGGACCCGGAATTTGCGCCGGACGCGCGGGCGATCATCCTGGACGCGGATGGTTTGTACGCGTTCAAAGGACGCGCTTCGGAGCTGGCGGAAGCGGCGGCGCGGCGGAACGGGCAGTTCATATTGACGCCCCACGAAGGGGAAATGGCGGGATTGCTGGAATTGACCGCCGCGGAAGTGCGGGCGGAGCGCGCAGAATGCGTGACGAAGCTGGCGGAGCTGCTGGGCGGCGGCGCGGCGGTGCTGAAGGGCCGCGAGACGTTGACCGCGACTTTCAGCCGGACCGGCGCGGAGATATACGTCAACACTGCGGGAGGCCCGGGCCTGGCCACCGGCGGCAGCGGCGACGTGCTGGCGGGGCTCATTGCCGGGCTGGCCGCGTCGGACCGCGCGCGGGCAGGCAATTGCCAACCGCTCATAAATATAGTAAACTATGGGGTGGCCCTGCACGGGCTGGCCGGAGATATATTGACCGCGCGCCGCGGGGTGCGATACCTTACGGCCGGGGACATAATAGAAGGACTGGGAGAAATTCGGAACTATGCTGGATAACACGAGAGCCTGGGCGGAGATCGATCTGGACGCCATTGCCCGCAATACACGGGCGGTGCGCCGCGTAACTTCGCCGGATGCCAAACTGATCGGAGTGGTCAAAGCCGACGCGTACGGCCACGGCGCGGTGCATGTTGCCCACTGCCTGCTGGAAAACGGTACGGATATGCTGGCAGTGTCGCAGATCGATGAGGCGCTGCAGCTGCGGCTCTGCGGCATCAGCGCGCCGATACTGATCCTGAGCGACGCCGAACCCGAACGCGCGGCGGAACTGGTGCGCTTCGAGATCACGCAGACCGTGTTCTCGCCGGAGATGGCGGAGAGCGTGTCCAAAGCCGCGGCGGAACTGGGCAAGACTGCCCGGATCCATATCAAACTCGATTCCGGCATGGGGCGCGTGGGCTTCCGCACCGAAGACCCGGATACCGTGCCCGCGATACTGAAGATCGCCGCGCTGCCGGGCATCTGCGTGGAGGGACTGTTTACCCACTTCGCGATCTCCGACGAATCCGGCGGCAAAGCGTACACCCGGGCCCAGTTCGATCGCTTCATGCGGGTGGCGGGCGAACTGGAAAGCGCGGGGCTGCATATACCCATCAAGCATGTGGCCAACAGCGCCGCCATCCTCCGCTTCCCGGACATGCACCTGGACGCGGTGCGCGCAGGTATAATACTGTACGGCATGTACCCGTCCGACACCACCCGCGCCGATACGGAGAAGACTGCGCCTGAGGGATTCAGCCTGGAGCCCGCCATGGCGTTCAAAGCGAAGATCACCGCGGTCAAAAAAGTGCCCGCGGGCACATTCCTGAGCTACGGCTGCACGTACTGCACCGAGGAAGAGCGCATGATCGCCACCGTGCCGGTGGGCTATGCGGACGGCTACGCGCGCTCGCTGGGGAACCGGGCGGAAGTGCTGATACACGGCAAACGGGTGCCGGTGCGCGGCCGCGTATGCATGGACCAGTGTCTGACGGACGTGACCGAACTGTTCCGCGCCGGCGACGAAGTGAAGCCGGGCGACGAGGCGGTGCTGTTCGGCCGGCAGGGGGACGATTATATATCTCCCGAAGAACTGGCAAAACTGGAAGACACTATAAACTATGAGATCATCTGCAGCCTGAGCAAGCGGATACCGCGCAAGTTCATCCGGAACGGCGGCGAATATTCGGTATCCAACGTGCTGCTGGACGGCTGCGGGAGAGGATAACAAGAAAGGCGGAAGAAAACAATGAAAAAAGTCAGAATCTTAGCGTTTTTACTGGCGTGCGTGATGCTGGCCGCGCTGGCAGGCTGCAAGACGACAGGCGGCAACGATGCCACGGCACGCCCGGGCACGACCGAACTGCCCACGGAAGAACCGACCGAAGCGCCGACCGAAGCGCCCGAGACCGGCATTGACGAACCCCTCGACCTGCCGTACGCTGCGGCGTTCAAGGTCTCGAAAGTATTCACCAAAAACATGGTGGTACAACGTAATGAATATATCCGCGTCTGGGGCTGGGCAGACGAGAGCGAGAACGGCAAAAAAGTGTCCGGCGAATTCCTGGGCATGTTTACCGAAGCCGAGATCAAGGACGGCGAATGGGAGCTGGTCTTCAAGAAAAAGCAACCCGCCAACCCGGAGCTGGGCAACTCGCTGCGCGTCTACACCGACACTCAGGAAGAGATCTTCGAGGACGTACTGGTAGGCGACGTGTACATGGTTATGGGCCAGTCCAACTGCGCGTACAGCATGACCGGTCACTGGGCGGTCGTGGATAAGAACGACGAAGAGAAGTTCGGTCAGAAGACGATCGACAAGACATTGCCCATCCGCCTGCACTACAATTCGCAGTCTATTGCCACCAAACTGAAGCGGGGCACTACGGACGTCAACGTTGACGTCGGCCATCGCACCAGCTGGAAGGCCGCCAGCTCCGGTTCGCTCGCCAACTTCACCGCTATCGGCTACCTGTTCGCCGCCAACTACGTCCGCGCCACCGAGGGCAAAGTACCGGTAGGCCTCATCGAGATCGACGGCAACGGCCGCCCCATCGGCGCCTTCGTGCCCAACGAAGTGGCGGAACAGTGCCATACCGACACCTGGAACGCGAGCAAAGGCTACTATGTCACCGAAGGCGTCAACGCCGAATGGGGCCGCTTCCTGTACAACGAGTACATGGCGCCCTTTGAGAAATTCCCGATCGCCGGCGTGATATGGTACCAGGGCGAGAGCGATTTCCAGGATCATCTGCTGGCGAAGTATGTTGACACCTTCACCGCGCTCATGACGTACATGCGCGGCACCCATAACCTCATTCACAAAGACTTCCCCGTGTACTTCGTGGAGTTCCCGTCCATTTACCAGAAGCCCGCGTCCTTCACCGGCCAGTGGCACTATATGGATCTGGGCAAGATCCGCGCCAAGATGGGCGAGATCGTCACCACGCTCCCGAACAGCTATCAGATCGTGTCCTGCGATTGCTGGCACGACAAAACGTACTTCAACAGCCTGCATCCCGACTGCAAGTATGAGCAGGGTCTGCGCGGCGCCAATATTGCCCTCGCGGTCAACGGCGAAGCGGGCATGACGCTTGAACAGGCCACCGGCCCGATCGTTGAATCCGTATCGTTCAGCAAAGACGGCAAGACCGCCACGATCAAGTTCAAAAACGTGGGCGAAGGCCTCAAGACCACCGACGGCGAGGATCCGAGAGGCTTCCTGGGCTGCCCCGCGGTCAACAAACCCACCATGAAAGTCACCGCGAAGATCACCGGCAAAGACACGGTTGAAGTCACCGGTATGAGCGAGATGCGGGGCGTGGCGTACAACGCGGTGTCCGAGAACTACTTCGGCGACGAGATCAATCTGGCTAACAGCTACGGCCAGCCCGCCGGCGCGTTCATGCTGCCGCGCGAATGACGGCAATAATATCTGCAATGGAATTGGATCTTATAAAGAAAAAACTCGAAGCGTACGGTCAGTCGCGGCTGCTGGAGGGTCTCGGAGATCCCCGCTTCTGCGACGACTGCCGCGCGGAGTTTATCAAAAAGCTGGAAGGCATTGACTTCGATCTGGTGCGGCGGCTCTACGAGCAGGCTGCGGCGGGCGCTTCCCCTGCCGGGGCGGGTACGGACGGCGGTCCGGAACAGATCGCGCCGATACCGGTGACGGACAGCGGGAAATTGACGCCGGAACAGCGGGGGCAATACATTGCCGCCGGCGAAGCGATCATTGCCCGCGGTGAATTCGCGGCGGTGACAATGGCCGGCGGCCAGGGCACGCGCCTCGGCCACAACGGCCCGAAAGGCACCTACGACATCGGTGTCGCCGAACATTCGCTGTTCGAGATCCAGGCCTCCCGGCTGCTGCGCCGCGCCGCCTGTTCCGCGAACGGCCGCCAGATCCCGTGGTACATAATGACCAGCGAGGAGAACGACGCCGCCACCCGCGAATTCTTCGCGTTGCACGGCTATTTCGGCTACGATCCGGCGAACGTGCGCTTCTTCACGCAGTTCATGCTGCCCATGGTGGCGTTCGACGGCGGGATCGTGCGCGACGGGCCGCTCAGCGTCAAAATGGGCGCCGACGGCCACGGCGGGATCTTCCGGGCAATGCACGCCCACGGCATCACCGCGGACATGAAGGCGCGCGGCGTGAAATATGTGTTTATCGGCGGCATCGACAACGTGCTGGTCAAACTCTGCGACCCGCTGTTCATCGGCTTCACCGCGGCCTGCGGCACGCCCTGCGCAGGCAAATCGCTGATCAAGCGCGACCCGTACGAAAAAGCGGGCGTGTTCTGCCTCCGGAACGGCCGGCCGTCGGTGATCGAGTACACCGAGATCTCGAAAGAGATGGCGGAGGCCCGGGACGCGCGGGGCGAGTTCGTGTACGGGGACGCGCATATATTGTGCAATATGTTCACCGTTGACGCCCTCGACGCCGCGGGGAGCGAGGGACTGCCGTATCACGTGGCGGTCAAGAAGACTAAGTATATTGACGACCGGGGCCAATTGGCCGAACCCGCGGCGCCCAACGCGTACAAATTCGAGGCGTTCATTTTCGACGCCTTCAGCCGCGCGGACAACATGGGCATCCTCCGCGTCCGCCGCGAAGACGAGTTTGCGCCGGTGAAGAACCGCGAAGGGGAAGACAGCCCCGACACCGCACGCGCGCTGTATGAGTCCGCCCGGGAGCGGGGCGCGCTGGACTGAGGGGAACGCAAAAACTGTTTATTGAACTATGAACAAAGGACGCAACATCGCTATATTGATGGCCTGTCTGCTGGTGCTGAGCCTGCTGACGCTGTTGACGCGCTCGTTCGGGGGCAACGATACGGCGGTCGTTGACAACGTCCGCTACGTCCGCGACTCCGACGCGTTGTCAACGGTGACGCTGTACGAATTCTACTTCGTCGGCACCGAAGTGATGGAAGGCGACCTGGAGCAGCTGGACGACGGCCGCTACCGCTTCACGCTGCGGTACCGGATCCCGATCGAGCGCAATGAAGATGAGATAGACATCGACCAGAACGATGAACTGCCGGACTACACACTGGAACCGTACGGCTACACGTACTACCTGACCGGCGATTCCGAGAAGACCGCGGAGGTGACCTGGGAGTACGCGGAGGGCTTCGGGCCGGAGTTCGGCGAACAGCCCTGGGAGCGGTTCAGCCCGAAGGTATTCAAAACGATGATCTTCGGCCGCAAACCGCCGCTCACGATCCCGCAGGCGCTGCTGGTGGCGGCGATCGCCGCGGGCGGCGCGCTGATCATCTTCTACGCGGAGGAACTCTGGCACTTTTTCGGCCGCAAGGGCGAAGACGAGATACCCGAGTGGCACGACATGGACAAGTATAAGCGCATCGGCGGCATCGTCATCGCGACTGCAGTAGTGCTGCTTATAGTGTTCATTATCATTTAACATGGGGGACAGATCCTTTCCTTAAAGGATCCAAGAGGTCTGTCCCCCATACAACTGAAGTCACGCGGCTACGCCGCGGGGACACCACGAAGTCACGCGGCTGCGCCGCGGGGACACCACGAAGTCACGCGGCTGCGCCGCGGGGACACCTTGGAGGCAGCGATGGAGACCTATTCCGTAAGCCTTGACCGCATAATCAAAGAGATGCAACTGCGCGTGCTCTCGGGCGGCGAACTCACCGCCGGCGTCAACATCACCACCCCCGACCTGAACCGGCCCGGCCTGGAGATCACCGGCTACACCGAAGACTTCACCCACGACCGCGTGCAGCTGATGGGCAATTCCGAAATGCTGTACCTGCGCGGATTGACGCCGGAGGTCCGGGAGGCGCGGCTGGAAAAATTGTTTGCTATGGGGTTCCCGTGCCTGATAATTGCCCGCGCGCTGGAACCGTTCCCGGAAATGCTGACGCTCGCCGAAAAGTACAGTATACCGGTGCTGGGGGCGGATATTGCCACCACGTCGCTGTACAGCGAACTGAACCGGTACCTGTGCGTGCAGCTGGCGCCGCGGGTGGCCATCCACGCGGGCCTCGTCGAAGTGTACGGCGAAGGCGTGCTGATCGAAGGCAAGAGCGGCGTGGGCAAAAGCGAGACCATGCTGGAACTCATCAAACGCGGGCACCGGCTGGTGGCGGACGACCTGGTGGAGATCCGCCGGGTGTCGCATAAGACGCTGGTGGGCAGCGCGCCGGACATCATTCGCCATCTGATCGAGATCCGCGGTGTGGGCTTCGTGGACGTGAAGCGGCTGTACGGCATCGGCGCGGTCAAGATGACTGAGAACATACAGCTGGTCATCCAGCTGGAGAAGTGGGTCGAAGGCAAAGAGTACGAACGCGTGGGGCTGGAGGACAAATACACCGAGATCCTCGGCATCAAGGTGCCCTGCGTCACCATCCCGGTCATGCCCGGCCGCAACCTGGCCGTGATCGTGGAGGCGGCGACAATGAACAACCGCCAGAAAATGATGGGCTACAACGCGGCCAAAGAACTGAACAAACGCGTATTCGAAAACGGCGGGATGCCGGAAGGCGGCAGCGGGTACAGCCCGTATTATTGAGGAGAGAGTATGTACAAAAGATTATGCGCAATTGCCGGCGAAGAAAATGCCTCGCGCCACGCGAAGCTGGACCGTCTGACCACGTTCCGGATCGGCGGCGAAGCTGACTATCTGGTGAATGTAAGCTCCGCGGATGTGCTGGGGAGCATCCTCCGGCTGTGCCGCGACGAGCAGGTGCCGGTGTACGTGATGGGGCGCGGCAGCAATCTGGTATTCGACGACGCGGGCTTTCGCGGCGTGGTGATAAGGCTGTGCGACAGCGACGAATGCTTCCGCATCGTGGAGGAGGACAACGACACCGCGCTCATTTACGCTTTCGCCGGCGCGGCGCTGACGCGGCTGGCAATATTCGCGTTCGAACACGGATTGTCCGGACTGGAATTCGCGTCCGGCATTCCGGGCAGCGTAGGCGGCGGCGTAGTCATGGACGCCGGGGCGTACGGGGGGCAGCTGGCGGACTGCGTTGTCCGCAGCGAATACGTGCGCCGGGAGCCGGATTACGAGGCGGGCGTGTTTGACGGCGAGGAGCAGCGGTTCGGATACCGGACATCCGTATACCAGAGCGGTGATTATATCGTCACCGGCGCGTACTTCCGGCTGCGCAAAGGCCGCGAAAAAGCGGAGATCGGCGCCGAGATGCGCGAGCTCAACGGCCGCCGGCGCGACAAGCAGCCGCTGGAATATCCCAGCGCGGGCAGCGCGTTCAAACGGCCCTTGGGAGATTACGCGGGCAGACTTATAGAAGCGTCGGGACTGCGCGGCTACCGCATCGGCGGCGCGCAGGTGTCGGAAAAGCATTGCGGCTTCATCGTGAACCGCGGCGGCGCCACGGCGGCGGACGTGCGGGCACTGGTGGACGCGGTGCGTGAAAAAGTGTACGCGGACTCCGGCGTACTGCTGGAACCGGAGATCAAATTCGTAGGGGAGCGTGGCTGAGCGTGGAATTCGTTGTCATCACCGGAATGTCCGGCGCGGGCAAGACCCAGACCGTGAAGTTTATGGAGGATATGGGGTATTTTTGCGTTGACAACCTGCCCACGTTCCTCCTTCCGAAATTCGCCGAACTGTGCGGCGGCAGCGAACTGGGCCACGGTCAGTACGCCCTGGTGCTGGACGTGCGCGGCGGCGATTTCGTACAGGAACTGCTGGAGTTTTCCGCGCAAATGAAAAAACAGCAGATCCAGGTGCGCATACTGTTCCTGGACTGCTCCGACGCGGCGCTGATCAGCCGCCATTCCGAGAACAAAAAGCTGCACCCGCTGGCGAAGGACGGCAATAACGCCGAAGCCATTGCCCGGGAACGCGAGATACTGGCGCCGCTGCGCGAACGGTCGGATTACGTGATCGATACGACACTGCTCACCACCTGGGATCTGAAAAAGCGGATCCGCTCCATTTTCGGCGACGGCGTCGGGGCGGGAGAGATGCTGGTGGAGATCGTATCCTTCGGCTACAAATACGGCGTGCCGGCCAACGCGGACCTGATGTTCGACGTGCGCTTTCTGAACAACCCGTACTACGTGCCGGAGCTGCGCGGACTCACGGGCAATGATAAGGCGGTGTACTCGTACATCTTCACCGATCCGGCGGCGCGGGAGTTTCTGGACAAAACCGCGGAACTGCTGGACTTCCTGATCCCGCTGTACCGCAAAGAGAGCAAGCAGGCGCTGGTGATCGCCGTAGGCTGCACGGGCGGGCATCACCGCAGCGTGACGATGGCCAACGAGCTCACCCGGCTGCTTTCCGAGCGCGGAGTCAATGTCACGCTTGTCCACCGTGACATCGGCCGCTGAAAATTTAATGTTGACGCCGGAATAAATATATGTTAGAATAAGGCGCTGTATGAAGTAATTCAGCTTTGGAGGTAAACAAAATGACAAATAAAAATCGTGTAAAAGTTCTGGTAGCCGTTCTGCTCGTCGTGGTGATGAGCCTTTCTATGTTTGCTTGCAAGAAGAAGAACGATTATGTAGAGAAGAAGAACTACGAGAAATTTTATGACAACAACCGTTATTATTACGTTGTCTACTATCCCGATGACTGGACCGTTACCGTCGGTGAAGGCGGCCTGGAGCTGGCGGAACTGGATTATAACGGCGAAGCATACCTTTGCTGCAAACTGTTCCCTGCCGATCAGGGCGGTAATGTAGAAGATATTAAAGCGGCGTTCACGATCTACAAGATCAACACGAACAGCATGATGAACACCATCAACGACTTCGGCGACAAACTGATGGATGTAAACTCTCAGTATTACCTTAACGAGGTGTTTGTTGAAGAAGGTCTGGAAAGAACGTCCTTCAACTTCAAGGATGACAAGGCTTCGAAAGAGAATCCGAACCACTTCCAGTTCAACACCGCGAACTACGAGTTCGTCAGAGGCGGCGAAGAGTGGAGAGGTAAATTCTATGTTTCTTCCTCCAACAATACCTGGATGTTCATCGTCTGCGTCGAATCTGTCGCGTCTGACTGGGACCAGGGTGCGCAGTACTACGAGATCTTCAAAAACATGATGCACGACTTCTCGTTCCGCGGCTTTGAAGAGTCTAAAGACTGATAAGCAAGTACATTTAATGATAGTTTACTAAACAGCGCAGCGGTCCTTTTCCGGGACCGCTGTTGTTTTTGACCGCTGTTGCGGGAATGCCGGAAGGGAGTTTGCGCGTGGTCGAATTCACTGTCAACGAAAAAGAAAACGGCCGGACACTGGAAAACGTGTTCTTCGCGCGCTTTCCGGGGGTGCCCGCGAGCGTGTTTTTCCGCGCGCTCCGGAAGCGGGATCTCAAGGTCAACGGCGCCCGCACCGGCGATGCCCGCCTCCGGCTGACCGGCGGCGACCGGGTCACGGCGTATGTTGACGCGGACAATGCTCCCGGCACCGCTCCAGACGCACAAAATAGCCCTTTTAAGGCAGTTTCCTCTATATACGAGAGTGAGTATATTCTGATCGCCGAAAAGCCGCAGGGGCTCCTCAGCGAGCCAGATCCGGAGCGGCCCGGCGAGCCGTCGCTGATCGATTTTTATAAAGGCGGGGAACTGTGCCACCGCCTGGACCGGAATACGGGCGGCCTGATCTTTATCAGCAAGCGGCCCGAATACACCGCTTCGGTGAAAGCGGCGCTCAACGCGCGTTATTATAAAAAGATCTATGCGGTGCGCGCGGTGGGAGAGCTTAAGCAAATATTGCCCGCCGACGGCAGCTGGCGCCGGTTCGACGCGTTTCTGGTGAAGCATCCGGGTGAGAGCCGCGTGCGCGTGACGGACGCTCCGGAGCGCGGGTCAAAGCCGGTCGCGGCCTGTTTCCGCTATCTGGGCAGCCGGACGGTGAACGGCGTCACGCTGAGCGACGCGGAGGCAATGCTCATTACCGGCCGTACCCACCAGATCCGCGCGCAGCTGGCGCATCTGGGCTTCCCGGTCGCCGGCGACGGCAAATACGGTTCCGAAAAGGTCAACCGCCTCACCGGCCTCCGGTACCAGGCGCTGTGGGCGTGCCGTTACGAGTACGATCCTAAGCATGAGGCGCTGCCGGAATCGGATCGGGACAACGGGGCGAACACGGGCGGCGCCGCAGCGCTCCCGGAAGGCGGCTGGCCCGCGCTTTTGCCGCAAACGACATTCGAGTCGGAGCCGCGGTTTCGCTGACGGCCGCGCCTTTCTGCCTGATCCGCCGCTTGAAACGATCAAAAAAACCGGACCCGAAGGTCCGGTTTTTTCATCATTTAGAGCTTCAGCACGTCGATGCGTGCTTTAAGTCTCAGAAGGATCTCTTCTTCGCGAACACGACCGCAGCGCCCATAGCGAGAACGGCGATCACTGCGATCATAGCGACGGCAGCGTCACCGGTCTTCGGAATGGTCTCGGTGGGAACGTCGGTGTTCTCGGGATTGGCGACAAAGAAGTCACCGTCAACGATCTCAGCATTGAGAACAATGTTGAAAGCGTCGTTCTGATATTCGAAATTAGCAGCGGCAGGATTGTCGATCTTCGGAAGAACAAGGTAAGGTTTCTTATCCGAAGGAGCTTCCTCGTTGGCAGCCTGGAGAGATTCGGTGTACTCGGGGTTGGTGAGCGTGAACTTAACTACGTAAGTGCCGGCAGGCATATCTTCGCCAAGGTCAAACGCAAACGCAGGATTGTTATCGCCGTCGGAGACAACTTCTTTGACCTTCAGAGGAGTCTGAGCAACAGTGTTCTCCATGTTGTAAGCGAATTTGAAGAGTTCGCATTTCCACTCAGCCTTCGGGCCGTTGCCGACCGTGGGGTTGGAAGCCCAGTAGATGCCAAGGTTGATGGCGTTGAACGCACCCGCTGTGGTGAATTTAACAGCAGCAGACGGATTGCCCGCGTTGATCCAAGTACCGATGGCGCCGCCGCCGTTGTCAAGGATCGCCTTTGCGCCGTATGTTTCTACGGGAGCAACACCGGAGCCGTAGTTACCGTTGATGGAGAACTCAATAGCCTCGTAGATATCGCCGTCAACGCTCTTCGCAACGACAGTGATGAGCTGAGGATCTTCGTTCTGAAGCAGGGGAACAAGAACTTCCATTCTCATTTCGCCGCCGGCATTGATGACGGGACCTTCAGCCTCTCTCTTGAAGCTTTCGTCAAATACCGGTTCGCCGCCGTTGATCTTATAGCCGATCTCAGCGATGTCGGTCTCTTTAAGACCCATCCAGCCGCGAACGGTAAGATTCTGATGGATGCCGGTGATCGGGTTGGCTTCGATCTTTTCGTTGGCAGCGCCGTCAGCGCCCCAGCCCATATCCATATGGGATACGCCGTCAAGATAGAACGTATCAAAAGACAAATCAAAATCGGTCGTGTTGCGGGCTACTTTCGTGGTGTCGCCGTCAACGTGATCCAAAGCGAACACGGAAACGGTCATGGTGCCCAGGACTAAAGCAACTGCAAGAAGAATGACAAGTGCTTTTTTCATTTTTTAAACCTCCTAAAAATTCCTTCGGCAGTACATCTGCCGATAGTTATAAATATTATAGCATTTGAAACAACCGTTTTGCAACTGTTTTTTTTCGGCTCCGCACAATAAAAAACCGGAAGTAAATTCCCAAAGTAACTCCCACAGTAGGATTTGCGATGGGATTTACTTTGAGATGCTTTGTGTGGTTGAATTTACTTTAAGAAATTATTCTTAAGGAGGCCGTGTTATGGCAAAAAAAACAAACCCCAAAAAGAACAA
>JAFZSK010000048.1 GCA_017620915.1 Clostridia bacterium
ATGGCGGAGAGCATCACGTCGTCGGGCACTTCCTGCGCACCCGCTTCGATCATGCAGATCTTCTCTTTCGTACCGGCCAGGGTAACGTACATTTTGCTGCGTTCTCTCTGGGCGGCGTTGGGGTTGATGACCACCTGGTCGTCCACGAGGCCGAGCACGATGCCGCCGATAGGGCCGCCGAACGGAATGTCGGATACGGTCAGGGCGGCGGAAGCGCCGATCATCGCGGCGATCTCGGGGGAATTGTCCTGGTCAACGGACAGCACGGTGTTGATCACCACTACGTCGTTCCGCAGATCTTTCGGGAACAGCGGGCGGATCGGGCGGTCAATGACGCGGGACGTCAGGATCGCTTTTTCGGAAGGCCGGCCTTCTCTTTTAACGAAGCCGCCGGGGATCTTGCCGACGGAGTAGAGCTTCTCCTCGTAGTCAACACTGAGCGGGAAGAAATCGATGCCCTCTTTGGGCTCTTTGGAAGCGGTGGCGGTGGACAACACCACGGTGTCGCCGTATCTGACCAGGCAGGAGCCGTTGGCCAGCTGCGCCATCTTGCCGAATTCCAGCGTAAGTGTTCTGCCGGCGAGCTGAGTTGTGAATGTTCTGTACATATTGTTTCCTTTCCGAAGCTGAGGCGGTAGCATGTAGATTCTGCGTTCCGGCTGCCGTTGTCCGGCTTCCCGGCGCTCTTCCCCGCGCCGGAGCGTACAATCTACGCCCTACTGCCGCACCTTCATTGAATTATTTATTACAAAAGCGAGACTCCGAATCGGAGCCTCGCTTCAGTATCAGGGATTACTTTCTCAGGCCAAGTCTTTCGATCAGCGAACGGTAGCGAGCTACGTCGATCTTCTGAAGGTAAGAAAGGAGGCCGCGTCTGTGACCTACCATGATGAGCAGGCCGCGCCGGGAGTGATGGTCCTTCTTATGGGACTCGAGGTGTTTGTTGAGCTCATTGATGCGCTCGGTAAGCAGGGCAACCTGCACCTCCGGCGAACCGGTGTCGCCTTCCTTGAGTCCGAAAGTCTTGATGATTTCCTGTTTTCTTTCCTTGGTCATAACATATGTCTCCTTATGTAGAATTCACCTGCATCCGGGAAGCGGTCGGAGTCTCCGTGATCCAGGAAGCGGCATACGCGAGGCATGATACCACAAGTAAGGAGATAATGTCAATACTTTTTTGTCTTTTAGTAGAATTAGGCCTTTTCCTTTATAGAATTAGGGAATTAGGCTTTTAACCTTTATAGAATGAGGAAATTGCGGAGCGGCCGTTTGGCCGCGATCTCATGGGCGGCACGGAGCGGCGACCGTTTCGCGCGTAAGTTCATCGCCGCAGCGATCCCACAATTCCCTAATTAGTTCAAGGTGACAAGCCTAATTCTATACAGGCACTAAGCCTAATTCTGTACAAGCACTAAGCCTAATTCTATTCAAGCATTAGTAATATTGATGTTGTCCACATAGATATTGTGTCCGCGGCCCGCGAACGCGATGCTCTTGTAGATGGAGAACAGGGTGTTGCTCGCATTAAACAGTTCGTTGCCGGCGGCGTCAGAAAGTTTGACGGTGCGGTAGTACTGCTCAAAAATGCTGGGTGCGCCGTCGATCAGGCCCGGATCCGAGTATTCCAGAGTGACGAACACGCTGCCGTTGATACTGACGGTCACTTTGCCCGCGCCGTCATCGGCGATCTCGAAATGCGCGTAATCCGCGTTGAAGTCCACATCCGCCGTTACATCCGCGGAGATCGCGCTCTTGGCTATGGCATCATTGTTCCAGGTGGGGATGTACACGCGCACAGTGTTGCCGCCGATGAACGAGAAGCCGCAGCCGCTGGCGCTGACCATCGAGCCCGGAACGCTACTGTCAATACCGTTGTCCTCGAAGAAGTTGCGGGCGGTGTTGCCCTCGTCGCCCCAGTTGAAAATGAAACCGCCGAAGCGCTCCATCGAGTCAACGTTCTTGAAATCGAAGGAGATCTTGTACGCGGCGCCGGACTTGATCAGGTCGGGATAGCAGAGTGAATCGAAGGTGATCAGCGCCGCCACGCCGCCGTCACGGTCGGCAAAGGTGGAAGTATTGAGACCGGGGGTGTAGATCAGCAGGTCAACAGGCCCCATCGGATCACCGGCGCCCATGTCCTCGAAGTCAACGTTGATCTCCTCGAACGCGTCTTCAAGCATCGGCACGGATTCCTGTTTTTCCTCTTTGGGCGGCTCGGCTTTCACCAGTTTATCGCCGTACAGTTTGTCGAACTCTTCGTCGTATTTTGCGATGTCTTCTTCAGACTTGAAGGCGCCGATCCAGGCAATCGCCCATTCGCCGTACGCGTCGTTGACGTTGGGAGTGCGCAGCTGCGCAAAGTCGCCGGTGGCGTTCCGGAACATCTTTTTGATCTCGATCTTGCCGACATGCCAGTCGCAGTCTTTCTTGAAACTGATGTCGCCCCACCAGCCGTCGTTGGGCGTCGGGCCGCCGTCGGATGTGATGGCGTAGAAGTGGTTGCTGACGTTGACGCTCTGCGCGTAACCGATGCGGTATTTGAACGCGATGTACGGATAGTCATCGGAGCTGAACAGATCCGGGAAAATAAATACGCTGTGGTTGTCGCCGGAAGGCAGGGTGGTGATGGTGAGGAAGGGCTCGCCGTCGCGCATCTCCGCTTCGCTGCCGCTGTTGCGGTAGTTGCTGGGATCATCCAGCTCGATTATCAGGGCGTCGATCTCCGAAAGCGGGTTTTTCGTGGGCTCCGCGGTGGGTTCCGCGGTAGGGGCGTCGGTAGCAACTTCCGTAGCCGGCGCGTTCGTAGGCGCTTCGGTAGCAGGTTGCTGAGAACCCGCGGGCTTATCGGTGGCTTTGCCGGTGTCGTTGGTTTTAGTCCCGCACGCGGTCAATCCGAGTACCAGTACCAGCACCAGCGCGGTCAATGCCGCTATAACTCTCTTTTTCATTTCCGTTCTCTCCTTTTCAGAGTTTTATTTGTGGAGGGATACATTCCCTAATTCTGTTCAAGGACTAAGCCTACTCATTCAGCAGCGCACTTATGTCTGCCGCAGCCAGATCTGCCCCCAGCTCCAAGAGCCGCTCCGCGGAAAACGTGCTGGTGATGCCCAGGCAGCGCATGCCGCCCGCTTTGGCCGCTTTGACGCCGCTCTCCGCGTCTTCGCACACGACGCACTCCGAAGGCGCGACGCCCAGCAGTTCCGCTGCTTTGAGGAAGATGTCCGGAGCGGGTTTGAGATTGACTACGTCCCCCGCTTTGACCACCGCGCCGAACGCTTCGGGGGGCAGGCCGGACGCGCGGATGTTGGCGCTGACTTTGACCCAGTCGGCGGCGGAGGCAATGGCCATCTTGTAGCCCAGTTCATGCAATTTCTGCACCGTGGGCACCACCGCGGGAAACCGCACCAGATTCTTGTCGATGTCGCGGCAATATATTTCGTACACGCGGTCTTTCATTTCGTCCCGGTATTCGCCGCCGTGCAGCCGCACGACGTTGCCGATGAAGCTGCGTTCGCCCGTGCCCACGAAGGGTTTGAAGTCCTCTTTTTTCGCTTCGATGCCGAACTCTTTCAGCCCCGCGATCGAGGCCTTGTACATTGCCGGTTCCGAATCCACCAGCACGCCGTCCATGTCGAATATTATCGCTCTGATGCCGTCTAAAAATGCCATATATACCTCGCGGTCATTATTCTTTGCGCCGGTACGGGATGCCGACGACCAGCGCGCCCATAGGCGCCAGTTTAAAGTCTTCTATACGCACCTGCCGCGCTTCATTCAGCTCGCCGATACGGTAATACAGGCCGGTCTCGGGGTCAATGCCGATCGCCCGGTCCCCCGGATCAGCTCCGATCCAGGACGGCACGTTCAGCGTCAGCGGGGCGGCAACATTCTTATCCGTGTAGTTCACGATCAGAAACGCCTGCTCAAAGGCCGCAGTCCAGCACCAGGAAGTGATCAGCAGCGGGTTTGTGCCGGACGCGTTGTCCCCGTCCAGCCGTCCTGCGGGCAATACGTCGAATGATGCCAGCCTGCGCTCCAGTTCCGCCAGCAGTGCGGCGCGCGAATCGTCGGTGCCCTCGTTGTCCGACAGCGTCAATACTCCCGCCGCCGCCAGCCGCTCCTTCAGCTCCGCCAGCTCAGGCGTTTCAAAATTCATGAACGGCAGTACGACCGCGCGGTAGCTTGCTCCGTTCCGGTCAATTATCTGCCCCTTTCCGATCTGCGCTTCTTCCAACAGGCCGCGGACGTCAACGCACTCGAACTCCAGTCCCGAAAGCAGCAGCCCGCGTCCCAGCCGCTGCCAGGAGGCCTCTATTTTTCGCTCTTCGGGCGTGTACTCCCTGCTGCCCAGCTGCGCCGCGGAACCGAACGCCGCCGCGAACGCCGCTTCGATGGGATAAAGAAGGAGGATGCGGTGAGAGTATGTATTGCCGCCCCGCAGCGGCTTGGAAATGCGCTCCGTGAACTCGCAGAATTCGCGGAACTCCGCTTCGGTCACTTTGGTATCGCTGTAATATGACGGGAATTCCGTCACGCCCAGCGCGCGCTGCATTGCCACCGAACCCTTCATTTCCCGGACGCCGTATGGTACGCCGCGGGCGCCTTCGTTGTGGCCGGAGATCTCCGACATCACGCCGGGCAATTCGTCGAGGGACGGTGCGAACCACGCGGCGGCGGAAGCAACGAGCTTGGGCGTCATGGCCTGCGCCAGAATGCCCTCCGGAATGGTGGTGAGCATATCGATGCCGGGGCGGCCCATGTGAGACATGAAGCGGAATATATTGCCCTCAAAAATGGGATGATCCAGTATGGCCTCTTCCAGCAGCACGTGTCCGGAAAACTTCGTGCCCGCCGCGGCGCACCAGTCGCCCAGCTGTTTGAAAAACGCCTGTTCGAACATTTCGGAGGTGACTGCGTGAAAACGGTACCGGGTCACGGCGTTGGCGTCCGTGCGCGGCCCGAACAGGTCGCCCAGTTTGGGGATAAGATCTTCGCCCCAGCGTTCTTTGTAACGCTCCGGCAGCCGGCGTTCCCAGGCCACCAGCGGCAATAGCGGCAGCGAATCGTCAAACGCGTCGTGTACCCGCGGCGGGTACAGACCGGCATTCAAGTACGCGGCCATGATAGACGGTTCGTCGGTGAATATTGCCTCCACCGCGCCGAACAGTTCGCCCAGCTCGCGGCGGTAGGCTTCGTATGTATTGTCGATAAACGCCCGGACCGCGTCGGGATCCAGCACGTTGATATATCTGCGGGATTCGTGTACGTTGTGCTCGGCGTGCGTGCCTTCGTATGCGGGCCGCACTTCGTACGTATGCGAAACGCCGTCCGCCGCGGTCACTTCCACCAGCCCCTGCGCCTCAAACTCAGGGTGGTCCCGGAGCGTGATCCCGCCTGCGCCGCCGCTGGGATAGCCGTGCTCGTCGTACAGCCACACCCGGAAGCCCAGCGCTTTGGCTTTGCGGATGGCGTACCGGAGCGTCTCCCAGTTGGCCGCGCTCTCCAGGTACTGATCAAAGTCCACGTTCGTGACGATGCCGCCGTAGCCCAGCTTGTACAGCCGCGTGAGGCAATTGTCCACAAGCTCCTCGCGCCGTTCCCTGCTGTCTTTACGCGCAATACCGAAGCCGTGCAGGATCTTAAGCGGTCTGCCGAGCATTTCGGGGGCAATATCGGAATTGTACACGCCGTCCGTATCCATATTAAACTCCTTGCGCTGTTCGCGCCGGGTCCGGAGTCAAAGCTCCACTCTGTGCTGCAGCGCCGCGCCAAGCGTCACGTCGTCCGCGTATTCCAGATCGCCGCCCACCGGCAGCCCGCGGGCAATACGCGTCACCGTCACGCCCAGCGGCTTGATCAGCCGCGCCAGGTACATGGCGGTGGCCTCGCCTTCCACGTCGGAGTTGGTGGCAACGATGACTTCCTTCACCGTGCCGTCCAGCCGCCGCAGCAGTTCCTTGATCCGGATGTCGTCGGGGCCAACGCCGTTCATCGGCGAGATCGTCCCGTGCAGCACATGGTACGTGCCGCCGAACTCTCTGGACCGTTCCAGCGCCTGCACGTCCTTCGGGTCCTGGACGACGCATATCACGCTTTTGTCCCGGGCCGCGTTGCCGCATATGTCGCAAACGTCCTTGTCCGACATATTCTGGCACACCGTGCAGAATTTCAGCTGCTTCCGGGCGTCAAAAATGGCTTCGGCGAAGTCTTTGACCTCGTCCTCGCTCTTGCGGAGCAGGAAAAACGCCATCCTCTCGGCGCTTTTATGCCCCACGCCGGGCAGCGACTCAAATTTCTCTATCAGTTTTGTTACAGATGCCCCGTAAACGCTCATAATTCACCCGCGTTTTGACGATCTATGCCTCAGAAGGGCAGTCCCTGGGTGTATTTGCCCATTTTTTCTTCGTTGGCCGCTTCGATCTTCGCGCTGCAGTCGTTGAACGCCGCCGCGATCAGGTCTTCCAGCATCTCCACGTCGTCGGGGTCAACGACTTCCGGTTTGATCTCGATCGAAGTAAGTTTGTGGCTGCCGTTCATAACGACTTTTACCATGCCGCCGCCCGACGTGCCTTCGAACTCCGTCTCGGCGAGCGCTTCCTGCTCCTTCTGCATTTCCCGCTGGAGCTGCTGCGCCTGCTGCATCATCTTCTGCATATTGTTCCCGCCGCCGCTTTTCTGACCGAAGCCGCCTCTGAATCCTTTTGACATGTCAGTTCCTCCTCAATTTGCCATTTGCCCTTTGCCATTTGCCATTTGTCTTCCGGCCTCAAAGGCCCTTTTATTGATTTCCAGTAATTTTGCCGGCACAACGCTCTCCAGACTGGCGCGCCAGACCTCCGCCGGTATCTCCGGGATCGCGGCGGACAATACGCCCAGCAGCACCACGTTGACGCATTTCGCGCTGCCGCAGCGTTCCGCGGCCGAAAGGGCGTCCAGCGGAATGATATTGAAATTGCCACCGGCGAGCCGTTCGGCGACCCGCTCCGGGTAGGTTTCCGCGCCGGAGATCACCGGCATGGGCAATATTTCCTGCGTATTGGTGATCACCAGTCCGCCCGGCTTCAGATAGCCCAGCGCCCGCAGCGCCTCTACACTTTCAAAAGACAATATCACGTCCGCCATGCCCCGGTCGATGATCGGGGAGGCAATGCTGCTGCCGATGCGCACGCACGTTTCCACGCTGCCGCCGCGCTGGGACATGCCGTGGACCTCGGACACTTTAACGTCTTTGCCCATGCGCAGCGCCACGTCGCCCAGAAACCGGGACGCCAGCAGCGTGCCCTGGCCGCCGACACCGATGATCAGAATGTTGAGATCGTTCGCGTTCATGATTCACGACTCCTTTCTGATGGCGCCGAAGCGGCACATCTGAGTGCAGAACTCGCAGCCAACGCAGAGCGAGCGGTCAATTCCGTAGCCGTCGCCCTTCTTCACGATAGCGGGGCAGCCCAGCCGCATGCACGCGCCGCAGCGCCGGCACACGTCGGTGTCGATATAAACGGGCTTGCCGTAATTAACGCCCTTCAGCAGTGCGCAGGGCCGCTGCGCGATGATCACCGAGGGCTCGGCGGCGTCAATTTCCTCCAGCACGGCCTCCCTGAACGCCTTCAGATCGAACGGATCCACGACCCGCACGCGCTCCACGCCCACGGCGCGGGCCAGCAGCACCAGATCCACGGGATGCGTGTCCTCCATGCGGATGGTCTTGCCGGTGGTGGGGTTCTGCTGGTGGCCGGTCATGCCGGTGATGGAGTTGTCCAGTATAATAACGGTTGAAGCGCCTTTGTTGTATACGATATTGACCAGGCCCGTGATGCCCGAGTGCATGAACGTGGAGTCGCCGATGACCGCAACGGTGCCGCGGATATTGTCCGCCGCCGCGGGGTCTGTGTCCCCGGCTTCCGCCTTCGCCACTGCCTCGGCTTTTTCCATGCCGTGGGACATGCCGATGGAGGCGCCCATGCAGATGCAGGCGTCAATGGCCTTATACGGCGCCGCCGCGCCCAGCGTATAGCAGCCGATGTCGCCGGTGACCCGCAGCTTCAGCTGGGACAACGTATAAAACACGCCCCGGTGCGGACACCCCGGACACAGCGTGGGCGGCCGGTTGGGCGCGTCGGCAACGCCAAGCTTTTCGCCCTCATTGCCCCCCGCCTCCGCCACGGGCGTTGCCGTGCCGGAATACGCGTTTTTGATCTTCTCCGTGCCGAGTTCGCCGAGGGGCGTGAAGTATTTTTTGCCTTCGACTTTTGTGAAGCCCAGCTGCCGCACGTGGTTTTCAATGTACGGTTCCAGTTCTTCCACCACCAGCAGTTCCTCTACGGAAGCGGCGAATTCTGTGATGGCGCGGTCCGGCAGCGGGTAGATCATGCCGAGCTTAAGGATCGACGCGTCGGGAAATACTTCGCGCACGTACTGGTAGCAGATGCCGGAGGTGATGACGCCGAGTTTGCGGCCCGGGTTATCCAGTTTCACCCAGTCGTTGGCCACTTCCGTGAGCACGCGGTCGCGCTCTTTGACCACAGCCTGGCGCTTTTTGGCCATGCCGGGCATCATGACATATTTTGCTATATCTTTACTGTAAGGCTTTTTAGGGACAATAGTCCGCGCGCCGGTCTGGACCGGGCTGCGGGAGTGGGAAACGCGCGTGGTCAATCTCAAAATGACCGGCGTATCGTATTTTTCGCTGAGTTCGAAAGCTTTCTGCGCGAATTCGAAACATTCGGCGCTGTCGGAGGGTTCCAGCATCGGCACGTGGGCGGACAACGCGTAAAACCGCGAATCCTGATCGTTCTGCGAACTGAACAGTCCCGGGTCGTCGGCAACTGCGAACACCAGCCCGCCGTTGACCCCCGCGTACGCCGCGGTGAACAACGGGTCCGCGGCCACGTTGAGCCCGACGTGCTTCATGCAGCACATTGCCCGCGCGCCGTCGATCGCCGCGCCTATCGCAACTTCGGCGCTGACTTTTTCGTTGGGCGACCACTCGCAGTACACGCCGGGCAATTTCGCCAGCGTCTCGGTGATCTCCGTACTGGGCGTCCCGGGGTACGAGGAGACCACATGCACTCCCGCTTCCCACGCCCCCTGCGCCACGGCTTCGTTGCCGAGCAGCAGTTTGATGTTATCTGTATGAATTGTCTGATCCGTATTACCTGAATTTCCCATCCTGTCCGCCTTCTCCGTGATATCCGTTTCCACCGGGCCGTCTGCGCCGCTGGCACTTGCGCCATATGCGCTTTTTGCGCAGCCGCACACTGACCCTTATATTATATCACGAAAATATCGATGATTTCAACGGCAGTGCAAGCCTTGTTTGACAGTGCGGAGGCCGCAATTCCTTGTTTTGAAGATTGTGGCCTCCCAAACGAGAAAAAGCGGAGGCCGCAATTCCTTATTTCGCTGATTGTGGCCTCCCAAACGAGAAAAAGCGGAGGCCGCAATTCCTTGTTTTGAAGATTGTGGCCTCCCAAATGAGAAAAAGCGGAGGCCGCAATTCCTTGTTTTGAAGATTGTGGCCTCCCAAATGAGAAAAAGCGGAGGCC
>JAFZSK010000049.1 GCA_017620915.1 Clostridia bacterium
CACCGCCTGCTGCCTCACGCCGCCGCACATGGCCAAGGAAGGCAGCATCGGTCTGCCCTTCCCCGACACGTTTATTAAAATCGTTAAGCCGGGGACAGACGAGGAAGTACCGTACGGCGACGAGGGCGAGATCCTGCTGGCGGGGCCCACCGTGATGAAGGAGTACATGGACAATCCCGAAGAGACCGCCCAGACTCTCCGCCGCCACGCCGACGGGCTCACGTGGGTGTATACGGGCGATCTGGGGACAATGGACGACCAGGGCTTCATCTACTTCCGCGGCCGCGCCAAGCGCATGATCGTGACGTCCGGCTACAATGTGTACCCGGGCCAGCTGGAGAACATTCTGGACGCGCATCCAATGGTGCAGATGAGCTGCGTGATCGGCGTGCCCGACCCGTACAAGATGCAGAAGGTCAAGGCCTTCGTCAAGCTCAGCGCGGGCAACGAACCCACCGAGGAGACCAAGCGTCAATTACTCGATTACTGCCGCAGGAACATTGCCCGCTACGCCATGCCTTACGACATCGAATTCCGCGACGATATGCCCAAAACGCTTGTGGGCAAAGTCGCCTACCGCGTTCTGGAGGAAGAGGAAAAAGCCCATGCGACCGCGCAGCAAGAAACACTTTGAAGAGCGCTACGCGCGCGTCAGTTCCCTCCTCGTCCCCGATCCCGCGCAGTTTCGGGGCCAATGGAGCTCCGCATTTTTAAAGGTGGGGACAGACCCCGATTTAAACATGGGGACAGACCCCGTGTTTAAAACTGAGGCCCCGTTTTTTGATACGGGGTCTGTCCCCCTGTCAGTTCCGGGGTCTGTCCCCGTGTCAAAAAGGGAGCTGCACCTGGAGATCGGATGCGGCAAAGGGGCGTTTGTGTCCGGCATGGCCAAGCAGCGCCCGGACGTGGATTTTCTGGCGCTGGAAGTTGTGCCCACAGTGATAATGATGGCGATGGAAAAAGTGTTTGACGACCCGGTGCTCGCCCGGCAGCAGAACGTGCGCTTCATCGAAGGCGACGCGCGGGAGCTCACCAAGTGCTTCACGGACAACGAAATTGACACCATCTACCTCAACTTCTCCGACCCCTGGCCCCGCAAAAAACAGTTCAAAAACCGCCTCACCCACGAGGCGCTGCTGGCCGAGTACCGGCGCATATTGCGGCCCGGCGGCGTCATCCGCCAGAAGACCGACAATCAGGGACTGTTCGAATTCTCCGTTGACGGCTACCGCGCCGCCGGATTCGAAGTGACGGTGCTGGACGAAGCCCCCGCGGACAATATAATGACCGAATACGAACGCCGCTTCACCGAGGCGTCGCTCCCGATCTACCGGGCGGTGGCGGTCAACAAAAAAGGCGCCGACTGACGCCCCTCGCACATCTTATTTATCCGTAAGTTTTTATGATCTCCTCGGCAATCTGCCGCTTTGAAACACAGCGGTCCATCGCCTGCTTTTCTATATACCGGTGCGCGTCCGGCTCCGTCATCTTCAGTTCGCTGATCAGCAGCCACTTTGCCCGGTTAACCAGCCGGATCTCGTTCATTTTCGCCTCGATCGACTGCGTTTTCCGTTCCGTCCGGCGCACCCGTTCGCGCGCGCTCACCAGCCAGCCCGCCGCAAGCTGAAATCCCTGCCGCGACACCGGTTTCTGCATCAGAAACACGCCGTGCTCCGCCAGGCGGTCAAACGCGTCGTCATACTGCTCCGGCCGCGCCAGAAACAGGACAACTGAATTGCACCCGCTCACGGTGTCGATCGCAAAACGGATGCCCGATTCATCCGGCAGCGGCGAATTGACGATCACCAGATCGAAATCGCGCTCCGACAGCGCCCGCCGCGCCGAGACCACGTTGGAAACGATATTGAGGGGCGAATACACCGGAACAGGAAAGAACTCCGGCAGCGCCTGATTGAATTTATCAGACGCCGATACCACGAGCACGCTGTACACTTGCTCTCTCAGGCTCAATCCCGTCCCCCCTTTCGCCGAATTTCCGAGTCAAATACGACGCGCGCGGTCAATCCCCGCAATAGATATTTATGATATCCTCCGGCACGCTGGCGCGGATGAACGTGTCGTCCCGCGCCGCCGCCCGGGCCGCCTCCAGGCTGTCCGGCAGCGTGGTCAACGCCGCCAGTGCTGCCGCGTCCGTCTTATACAGATTCAGATCCACCGGCGCCGGCAGCTCCAGGCCGTTCCGGATGCCGTACAGCGCCGCCCGGATCATGAGCGCGAAGGCAATGTACGGATTCGCGGTAGGATCCGGAGAACGCAGTTCGGCGCGGCGGTATTCGCCCGCGGCCGCAGGCACGCGCACCAGCTGGGAGCGGTTCTCGCGGGACCAGGAAACGTAGCGCGGCGCCTTCATGTGGCCGAGGCGCGCGTAGGAATTGTTAGTGGGGTTAAAGAAAAGTGTTGACGGCACCGCTTTGGCAAGCACTCCCGCGATCATACGGTGGAGGTTGTCCGCGGAAGAATCCGGTTTCACGGAGCAGTTGATGTGGAATCCGTTGCCCGGTTCGCCGCCGATGGGTTTAGGCGAAAAGTCCGCGTACAGCCCGTTCCGGCGGGCAACGGTCTTGACCACCGTCTGGAACGTCATCACGTTGTCCGCGGCAGCGAGTGCTTCGGCGTACCGGAAATCGATCTCGTTCTGGCCCGGTCCCTCCTCGTGATGCGAACTTTCCGGGTAAATGCCCATCTGCTCCAGCGTCAGGCAGATCTCGCGCCGCACGTTCTCGCCGCGGTCCTCGGGGGCAATATCCATATACCCCGCCCGGTCGTACGGGATCCGCGTGGGCTCGTTTTTGTCGTCAAGCTCGAACAGATAAAACTCCTGCTCCGCACCGAAATAGAAGGTGTAGCCCGCGTCTTTCGCGTCCGCCACGGCCTGCTTCAGCAGGCTGCGCGTGTCGCACTCGAACGGCCGCCCGTCGGGGTACGTGATGCTGCAGAACATGCGCACGACTTTGCCGTGTTCGGGCCGCCAGGGCAGCCAGGTGAGCGTCTCCGGATCGGGGTGCAGGAACAGGTCGGAATGCGCTTCGTCGCCGAATCCGTCGATGGCGGAGGCGTCAAACGCGATGCCGTATTCGAACGCCCGGGGCAATTCCTCCGGCATGATCGATATGTTCTTCTGCTTGCCGAATACGTCGCAGAACGCGAGCCGGATGAACTTCACGTCCTCCTCTTCCACATACTGAATGACTTCTTCTTTCGAGTAGTTCATGTGCGCCTCCTGGTTTCTGTCTGCCGTATTGCCTGCCGCGGCGCCGGCCGCGGTCAGTTTGCTACATACAGCTGTTTATACGGGTTGCTGCTGTCCGGGGTGACCACGGTGAACGGATGATCCATTAATTCCGCGGCGTCGGTGCCGAACAGCCGGCAGTATTCGTCAACATATTTGCGGATCTCCGCAAGGTCTTCCGGTGTTGCCGCCCGCGCGGTCACCTGGCTCGGGAACTTGATGTCGACGCAGTCGGAGCGCAGGATCATTTTGCCGCCGTGCATGCCGGTGCAGGGAAAATTGCCCACGATCCGCCGGCCGTCCGCGTTGAGGCCGAGCACCACGATCACGCCGCCCGCCTGATACTCCCCGAGGAAGCTGCCCGCGCAGCCGCCGATGACCATGACGGGGATCTTGTCTTTATATGCTTTCATGTGGATGCCGGCGCGGTAGCCCGCGTTGTCCCGGACATATATGGAACCGCCGCGCATGGCGTACCCCGCGGCGTCGCCGATGTTGCCGAATACCGTGATCCGGCCGTCGTTCATGGTGTCGCCGACAGCGTCCTGCGCGTTGCCCGCGACCGTGACCGTGGCGCCGTTCAGGTAGGCGCCCAGCGCGTTGCCCGGCACGCCTTCGATCGTGACGTCAACATCCGACATCCCGGCGCAGATGAACCGCTGCCCGAGACAGTTCTTAACGGCGGCAACGCTCCCGGCCTCCCGGATCGCGTCGTTTATCCCGCGAAAATCCATTCCTCCGGCGTCGATCATTATACCACACCTCCGTACTTTTTTCTACGCGTTTCCCGCGTGTACATCGCGCTGGTAGCCTCGTGCGCCGCGGGTCCGAATTCCAGTGTTTCCAGCGGGATCCGGTCGCGGATGAGCGACGTATATATCCCTGCGCGCACGGTATCGCCGATCAGCATAAAGCCTTTCAGCAGCCCGTCTTTGACGAAAAACCGCCGCAGCGTCTGCCCGTTCCGGGTCTCCGTCATCTCTCCTGTGTAGCTGCCCGCGGTCATCATGTGCAGCCTGAAAAAGCCGATTGAGTTCATGGGGATCGCGTTGTCCAGGACCTTGTCCCCGCCGGCCATATTCGTGCCTGCGGTCTGTCCCTGTGCATAAGCGTTGGGCAGTATCGCCAGCACGCGGCGGTCGCCCAGAGAGGCGTCAAAGCCCTCGGTGCAGTCACCCGCGGCGTACACATCCGGGAGGTCCGTTTCCAGTTTTTCGTTGACGATGATGCCGCGGTTGACGCTGCCGCCCGCCGCTTTCACCAGCTCGGTATTGGCCCGCACGCCCACGGCGAGCACGAGCACGTCGAATTCCACGTTTCGCCCGCTCTTCATTTCCGCACATCCGCCGTCGAACTTCACGGCGGTGTCGCTCAGCATGAACGCTATCCCGTGTGCCTCGAGGTGCTGCTGGACAACGGCGGCGCACTCGGCATCCAGGATACTGGACAATACGCGGTCCGCCAGATCGCATACCGTGATGCTTTTCGCGCGGTCAATTATTCCCTCCGCGCACTTGAGCCCGATCAGCCCGGCGCCAACTATAAGCACCCGCTTGTCCCGGCCGGTCCCCAGCGCCTGCTCCAGCGAAAGAGCGTCGTCCAGCGTTATGAACGTGAACCGGTCTTTTACGGAATCCAGGCCGGCGAACGGAGGCACAAACGACCGCGAACCGGCGGCAACGCACAACTTATCGTACGCCAGCGCCGTGCCGTCATCCAGCTGCACCGTCTTTTGCGCGGGGTCGATCTCCGTTGCCTTCCGCCCGTACAGCACCTGACAGCCGTTGTCCGCGTAGAACGTGTCGCTGCGGTATTTCATGCGTTCGAGATCCGTTTTGCCCTCCAGATAATACGAGATCAGCGGGCGGCTGTACACCGGCCTTGCTTCACCGGACACGACGGTGATCGCGCCTTCGCGGTCCGCCGCGCGGATGCCCTCGATGCAGCCCACGGCCGCGGTGCCGTTGCCAATAATAACGTATCGTTTCATTCCGCGCCGCCCCTTTCCTCATATACGATCGCCTTGTTCGGGCAGCCCGTGACGCATGCCGGCGCGCCGCACGAATTCTCCAGGCACAGTTCGCATTTCTGCATTATGCCGTCCTCTCCCGGCGCCAGCGCGCCGTAGGGACACACCAGCACGCAGGTGAGGCAACCCACGCATTTGGTGCGGTCGATCTTCACCACGCCGTCCCGCTTCGAAATCGCGCCGGCAATACAGCTCTTCACGCAGAGCGGATCGGTGCAGTGGCGGCAGGAGACCGCGAACGTGATCCGGTCGTCGCCTTCCACATGGATGCGCGGGAATATCTTGCGGCCTTTGAGCGCCAGCACCATGTCCTCCAGTCCGGAGTTGGCAAACGCGCAGTTGTATTCGCACAGGTGGCAGCCGAGGCACCATTCTTCGTTGACATAAACACGTTTCATAGCGTCACCTCCCCGGCATTATTCTCCAGCGTGGGAGATACCCAGTATCTTCAGTTCTTCCGAGTTCAGACCTACGCCCCGGAGCATCAGCCGGTTGCCCCTGAGCGCCTCGATGGAGTTGA
>JAFZSK010000050.1 GCA_017620915.1 Clostridia bacterium
CCGCCCGTGGATCTGCTTTCCGGCCCGCGCGGCACGGACAATGTAGGCGTCATCAACGCCGAAGACGACCCCAAAGCCCAGAAACTGATCAACACGCTGGAAAGCTTCGGAGTCGGCGCCAAAATCACCGGCGTCATGCGCGGTCCCGCGGTCACCCGGTACGAACTGCAGCCCAACCCCGGCATCAAAGTCAGCCGGATCGTGGCGCTGTCCGACGACATTGCCCTCAACCTCGCCTCCACCGGCGTGCGCATCGAAGCCCCGATCCCCGGCAAAGAAGCCATCGGCATCGAAGTGCCGAATCAGCAGGTCGAGATCGTTGCCCTCCGGCAGGTCATCGAGAGCAGCGAGTTCCAAAGCTCCGCGTCGCCGCTCACCGTAGCGCTGGGCCGCGACATCGCGGGCAAAAACATCGTTGCGGACATCGCCAAAATGCCGCACCTGCTGATCGCCGGCGCCACCGGTTCGGGCAAGAGCGTATGCATCAACACCATCGTTGCCAGCGTGCTGTACAAAGCCGGCCCCGCCGACGTGCGCATGATCATGATCGACCCCAAGATCGTGGAACTGGGCGTGTACAACGGCATCCCGCACCTGCTGGTGCCTGTCGTGACCAACCCGAAAAAAGCCGCCGGCGCGCTCTCCTGGGCCGTGCAGGAAATGGAGCAGCGCTACACCGCGTTTTCCGAGCAGAACGTGCGCGACATCCGCGCCTACAACGCTCTGGCCGAAAACCGCAAAGACCTTACCAAGATGCCGCAGATCCTGATCATCATCGACGAACTCGCGGACTTGATGATGGTGGCGGCGAAAGAGATCGAAGAATCCGTCATCCGCCTGGCGCAGAAGGCCAGAGCCGCGGGACTGCATATAATCATTGCCACCCAGCGTCCCTCCGTGGACGTTATCACCGGTCTGATCAAGGCCAATATCCCGTCGCGCATTGCCTTCGCGGTCACCTCGCAGATCGATTCGCGGACAATACTGGACGGCGGCGGCGCCGAGAAGCTCCTCGGCCGCGGCGACATGCTGTTCCACCCGATCGGGATGTCAAAACCGCTCCGCGTCCAGGGCGCGTTCGTTTCGGACAGTGAGATCGAGGCGCTGGCGGACAGCGTGCGCGCGTCGTACGGTTCGTCGCTGTACAGCAGCGATATCCAGCAGAGCATCGATCAAAAGGACAAAGATAAAAACCAGCCGGCGGGCGGCGGGGACAACGGCGAAGACGACGCGGACGCGGATCTGGAAATGATCGACGCGGCGGCGCAGCTGGCGCTGGAGTACAAGCAGTTGTCAACGTCCTTCCTGCAGCGCAAACTCCGCCTGGGTTACTCCCGGGCGTCGCGGATCGTTGACTTTCTGGAGGCGGAAGGCCTGATCTCGTCGGCGGACGGCAGCAAGCCGCGCCAGCTCCTGATGACCCGCGAAGAGTGGGAGCAGCACCGCGCCGACACCGATGCCAAACCCTGACATATATTATTGACCGGACCCGGAGGACGATCATATGATTCCTGACATCGTACCGCAGCCCAAACAATTCGTTTTAAACGGGGGACAGACCCGTGTTTATCCCGCGGAGGTACGGCTGGTGCCGCCCTGCACGCGGGACGCGGCGGCCGCGGTGCGGGCGTTCGCCGGATACGCGCTCAAACTGGGCATTAAAGTAAAGACCGTGCGCCGCGATGCCGCAATCAGTATTGTCATCGACCCTAACGGGCGGTTCCGCCGGGAAGGGTACCGGATCGATATCGGCAAGCGCAAGGTGGCAATTGCCGCCGCGGACAGCACCGGACTCAACCGGGCGCTGGCAACGCTCCTCCAGCTGGCGGGAACGGCGGAAAGCGGGAAGGGCATTGTCCTGCCCGAATGCCGGATCCGGGACTGGGCGGACAGCGAATATCGCGGCATGATGGTGGACCTTGCGCGCTACTGGCACCCGTTCAAATACGTGCTCAGCTACGTCGACATGTGCTGGTACTACAAAGTATCCGTGCTGCACCTGCACTTCACCGACGACCAGAGCTACACGCTGCCCAGCCGGCTGTATCCGAAACTCGCTACGCCCGGCCGCAGCTACACCTTTGAAGAACTGGCCGAACTCGAGCAGTATGCCTGCGACCGCGGTGTACAGATAATGCCCGAGATCGACGTGCCGGGGCACAATACCGGCTTTGCTCTGGCGTATCCCGAACTGTTCGGAAAAAACGGCATAATCTGTCAGCATAAGGATTCCGTTGACGCCGTGGCGGCGCTGTTCGGCGAGCTTTGCGAGACCTTCCCGCGGTCAAAGCGCATCCACATCGGCGGCGACGAGGCCAACCTCAAAAAATGGCTCGAATGTCCCGAGTGCATGGCGTACGCAAAGGCACTGGGCATTGACACCGAAAGCGAAGCACCGGATGCAGTCTGCGACAAACTGTACGTCAATTTCATCGTCCGAATGGCCGACGCTGTTCGAACACGGGGACGGACCCCGATCGTGTGGGAAGGCTTCCCGAAAGCCGCCAACCGCAGCGTGCCCAAATACATCGTGGTGATGAGCTGGGAGAACTTCTACCAGGTGACGCCGGACCTGCTCGCGGGCGGTTTTCGCATCATCAACTGCTCCTGGAATCCGATGTACATCGTGGCGCCCGACGTGAAATGGACGCCGGCAGAGGTGTGCGACTGGTCGATCTATAAATGGCGCCCCGTGCATCCCGGCTCGCCGTACATCGGCAGACTGTTCGAGTGCGCACCGGACAAAGCTGTACTGGGCGGACAACTGCTGGCCTGGGGCGACCGTGTTCCCGCCGCATACGCGGACAATACCGAAGAAGGCGCCCGGGTCGAACGCGTGCTGCTCGCGGAGCGGCTGCCGTACCTGGCGCAGAATACCTGGAATATAGTTGCCGGAGTGGAGTATAATAAACTGGCTGAGAGCGTGAAAACGCGCGCGGCCGAACTGGATATAATAATAAACTGAGACTATTGAACGGGGACAACAGATGCGACTCGAAGGATTGATCGCGGAACTGAACAGTATTGCCGACTTTTCCGGACTGCAGGCCGGACTTGTCGACGCGGAGGGCTGTGTGCTCTACGCCCCCGGCGCCCCGGCGTATCCGGAGATCGGCGCGAAACTGCCCGCTGCCGGTTTTGTCACGCTGCCGCTGGGTCCGCAGGACGGCCGGATGATCTCGCTGTTTGCCCGCGGCACCGAAGACGCCGCCGGCAACGCCGCGGTGCTGCAGGCGCTGAAATTAGTGACCGGCCGCCTTTCGGAACGCTCCGAGCATGCGCAAAACGCCCCGGAGCTGCTGGCGGCAGTGCTGGAAAAACGGACCGGCGCCGGTGTGAAAAAACTCGAAACACTGCTGGGCGCCGCGGAGGCCGGCACGGTATACCGGCTGCTGATCGCCCGGAGCGACGCGGACCGGGAAGACCGGGAGCAGGCCGAGACCGTGGGCGCCGTTGCCGCCGAGATCTTCCGCGAAGAGCGCGAGTGTCCGGTGTGCGTGTGCTGCGTTGACGGCGAATATTACGCCGCGGTGCTGTGCCGGTTCGGACCGGATGTGGCGGACAACGGCGCCGCCGCGCTCCAGTACGCGCTGGAAATTGCCGACACGGTCAACGCGGAAGCCATGATACCGGTGCACGTCGGCGTCAGCAGCGGCTTTGCGGCGCTGAAAGAATTGCCCGCGGCCTTCGCGCAGGCCCTGAGCGCCCTCACCACCGGCGCGGAATTCGAGCTGGAGCGCAATTGCTTCGAATACGACAAACTCGGTCTGGAACGCCTGGTATGTGAGATTCCGCAGGATACCGGGATCGAATACGTGCGCGAGACCTTCGGCAGCCGGCTCGGCAGCGAGCGCGCCTCCGAAGAACTGCTCCGTACCGTGAAAGTGTTTCTGGACTGCAATATGAACGCGAGCGAGGCGGCCAAAGCGATGTACATCCACCGCAATACTATGACGTACCGCCTGGAGAAATTTCAAAAGCTGACAGGGCTCGACTGCGCGTCCTTCGGGGACGGGCTGCGGGTCCGGATCGCGCTGCTGATACTGCAGCGGCTGGGAAGCAGGAGTGATTGACGATGGAAGCAGGATATCCCGGCGTTGACCGCCGCCAGACCATGATAATGTTCAAGAACGTGAGCAAAGTCTACGGCAACGGCGTTGTCGCCATACAGAACCTCAATATGCGCATATACAAAGATGAGTTCGTGTTCCTGATGGGCGCCAGCGGCGCCGGCAAGTCC